>DNGH01000309.1 GCA_003486285.1 Actinomycetota bacterium | reverse complement strand
GCCGGCCTTCCCGAGGGAGCGGCCTCTCCGCACGTCCTGCGCCACAGCGCGGCGACGCACATGGTGGAGGGGGGAGCCGACCTGAGAACCGTCCAGGAACTCCTCGGTCACGCTAGCATTTCGACCACTCAGGTCTACACCCGAGTGTCGCCCCAGCACCTCCTCGAGGTCTATAGGACGACGCACCCGCGCAGCTGAAGGCGATGACGCTCATGCCCAATGAAACCGCTCGGATTCGACTCACCGAGCAACGCTCCGACATCGTGAGCCAATTGGCCGAACTCGGCGCGACCGAGGATGGGGCCCTCACCGACGACATGGACTTCGGCGGAGCGTTCGCCGACGCCGCCGCCGCCACCGCCGAGCGCACCGAGTTGCTGGGCATCGTGGACTCGCTGAAGCAACGCCTCGCCGAGATCGACAAGGCTCTCCTCCGAATCGCCGAAGGCACCTACGGCACCTGCGCCAACTGCGGCAAGGAGATCGGGGCCGCCCGCCTCGAGCACCGGCCCGAGTCGATCCACTGTGTCGACTGCAAAGCCGCCAACGTCAGCTGACCGGGGCGCCTTGTCTCACCGGAAGCCGCTGGGGACGTGACCCTCCACGACACTCCGCTGATCGATGCCCTCCTTTTCATCCTCCTGCTGATCCCCGCGGTGATCCTGCACGAGGTGGCACATGGGTTCGTGGCGTTTCGCCTCGGCGACACCACCGCTCGGGATGCCGGCAGGCTGACGCTGAATCCAATCCGCCACGTCGATCCCGTCGGGTCGCTGCTGGTGCCCGGGATCCTCGCCGCCTCGGGGCAGAACGTCTTTGGATGGGCCAGGCCGGTGCCGGTGAACCCGTCGGGATTCGCCCGGCCGGTCGAGGGGATGGCGGTGACCGCGCTGGCGGGACCCGCCACCAATCTGCTGCTCGCCCTGGTGGTGGGAAGGCTGGGACCGTTCCAGCAGGTGGGCGACACCGTCTACCTGCAGGACGGCGGCCTGGCGACGCGCCTGCTCCTGGGTTTCGTGGTGGTGAACGCGGCTCTGGCGGTGTTCAACATGCTTCCGATCCCGCCACTCGACGGCAGCAGACTGCTGCCGCTGGTGCTGCCCCCGGCGGGACGCCGCCTGTATGCCCGCCTCGCCCCCTACGGCTTCCTGATCCTGCTCGCGCTGGTGTTCGTGTTCGAAGGAGCGCTCTCGTTCCTCAGCGACTGGATCCGGTGGCTGGTCCAGGTGGCGGTGTGAACCCGCGGCATCTGCCCCACCTCGTCCGGCGGTTCTTCGGCTCGTTCGCCGCCCGCCGCCCCTCACCTGCCGAGCAGCAGTGGCTGGCGGACCGTCTCGACGGCGCTGCGGCGCGGTTGTTCTTCGCTCAGGATGCGCTGGATCAAGCCCACGCCGTCGCCACGGCGCGGCGTGTGGCACGGGCCGCCCCGGGGCGCGACGACCTGGTGCGGGCGGCCCTGCTCCACGACGTGGGGAAAACCATCTCCGGACTCGGGGTGATGGGGCGCAGCATCGCATCGCTGCTGGCGATCGCACACCTCCCGGCGCCGCCCCGCATGAGGCAGTACCTCGATCACGGTCGCATCGGCGCCGAGGTTCTCGGTGGGGTGGGGGAGCCCGCCCTCACGGTCGCATTCGCCCGCTCGCACCACGACCCCGGCGCCCCGGCAGGGATCGCTTCGGCCGACTGGGAGACCCTGCACTCGGCCGACGCGGAATGAACCTCGGCCAAGACCACCCCCGGGATACGATGGCGCAGCGATGACCTACGAGGTGAGAACCCCGGTCTACGAGGGACCTCTGGAACTGCTCCTGCAGCTGATCACGTCGCACCGCCTCGACGTGACCGAGGTCAGCCTCTCCGACCTGGTCACCGAGTATCTGGCCCACCTCGGACAGATGCGAGAGATGGATCTCGAAGTCACCTCCGAGTTCCTCATGATCGCCGCCACGCTGATCCAGTTGAAGGCGCGGCGGCTGCTCCCCGGCGACGACACGGTGGACCTGGACGAGGACCTGCTCCTGGCGGAGGAGCGTGACCGCCTGTTGGCGCGTCTCCTCGCCAACCTCACCTTCAAGGATGTGGCGACCGTGCTGGCGCTCCGCTTCGAAGCCACCGAGATGCTGGTCTCCCGCCAGGTGGGGCTCGATCCCGAGATCACCCCGCCGCGGCGCGAGCTGCGGTTGGGGGTGACGGCCCTCGAGCTCGCCCGGCTCGCCGACCGCATCCTGCAACGCTCGATCGCCCAGCCGGACCTCGACCACCTCGACCTCGAGTTGCCCTCGGTGAGCGATGCCATCGCCGACCTGAGACGCCGCCTGGAGGCGGACATCGAGACGGACTTCGATCGCGTGACCGCGCACCTGGAGCGGCCCCTCGAGCTGGTGGCGTACTTCCTCGCCATGTTGGAGCTGGCACGCTGGGGTCTCGTGGAGGCCCGCCAGACCGACGCCCGCAGCCCCATCGTGTTGCGGCGGACCGAGGCGCCCGCCGGCGTCCTCATCAGCGAGTGGGACTCCTGATGGACCCGATCGCCGCCATCGAGGCCGTCCTCTTCGTTGCCGACGCCCCGGTCTCGGCCGGTGAGCTCTCGCAGGTGCTGGAGCTTCCCCCTGCAGAGATCGCCACGGCGCTCCGGACGCTGGGGGAGCGCCTGGCGGCGCAGTCGAGCGGCCTGGTGCTGCGCGAGGTGGCCGGTGGCTGGCGGCTCTACACCCGCCCCGACCTCCATCCTTACCTCGAGCGGTTCGCGGCATCACCCACCGCAGCCCGGCTCTCCCGGGCGGCGCTGGAGACCCTCGCCGTCGTCGCCTACCGCCAGCCGGTGGCGCGTGGCCAGATCGCCGAGATCCGCGGAGTGGATTCTGAGCAGGCGCTGCGCACTCTGGAGCAACGCGGGCTGGTCGATGTCATCGGCACCGCACCCGGGTCCGGGCAGGCGCTGCTCTACGGCACCACCGAGACCTTCCTGGAGAAGGCCGGGCTGGCCAGCCTGGCGGATCTGCCCCCGCTCGCCGACCACGTGCCGCCCCCCACGGTCGTCGAGATCCTGGAGCGGCCCTTCCGACCGGAGGAGCCATCGAGCGACTCCAGAAGCTGATCGCCCACTCCGGTATCGCCTCACGCCGCGCCGCCGAGGACCTCGTGCGGGATGGCCGGGTCACCGTGGACGGGAGCCCGGCCCATCTCGGCCAGAAGGTGGACCCGGAGACGGCCCACGTCGAGGTGGACGGCATCCCGCTTCCCGTCAAGCCCGGGCTGGTGCACTACCTGGTGTTCAAGCCGGTGGGGGTGGTGAGCACCGCCCAGGACCCCCAGGGCCGACGCACCATCGTCGACCTCGTCCCCGGCGACACCCGGGTCTATCCGGTGGGGCGATTGGACACCGACAGCGAGGGCCTGATCGTGGTGACCAATGACGGCGCGCTCACCGCGGTGGTCACGCATCCCCGCTACGGAGTGACCAAGACCTACCTGGCTCGGGTGAGCGGGCATCCCGGCAGGGCGGCGATCTCCCGTCTCACCACCGGGGTCGAGCTCGACGATGGCCCGGCGCGGGCTCTCGAGGCCCGGGTCGTGGATCGCAGCACGGCCTCGACGCTGGTCGAGCTGGTGATCGGCGAGGGTCGCAACCGGGAGGTGCGCCGTATGTTCACCGCCATCGGGCACGAGGTGGAGCAACTGGTGCGGGTGGCGATCGGCCCGATCCGCGATCCGAACCTACGGCCGGGAGCCTGGCGCCTGCTCGACACCGAGGAGGTGCGCACCCTCTACCGCGCCGCCGGGCCGAACCGATGAGCACCGCCCGAACCTTCAGCGGCCCGGGCGGACGGTTTCGCGCCACCGTCGCCGCGCCCGGCGACAAGTCGATGTCGCACCGCGCCCTGATCCTGGCGGCGATGGCGTCGGGAGACTCACGACTGCGCGGGCTCGGCCCGGGTGCCGATGTCGGCAGCACGGTGCGGTGCCTGCGCCAGTTCGGCATCGAGATCACACCGGCCGCGCGGCCCGAGCTGGTGCGATCCCCGGGGGTGCAGGGTTGGCGCGACGTCGACACGGCTCTCGACGCCGCCAACTCCGGGACGACGGTGCGACTCCTGGCCGGGGCCGTGGCGGCGCGACCCTTCACCACCCGACTCACCGGCGATCCCTCGCTGCGCCGGCGCCCGATGCGCCGGCTGATCTACCCGCTCTCGTCGCTCGGCGCGGTTGTGACGGTGTCGCGGGCGGGAACCCTCCCCATCACCATCACCGGGGCCCCGCTGGTCGGGACCACCGTGTGGCTCCCCGAGGCCAGCGCCCAGGTACGGAGTGCGTTCGCCCTGGCGGCACTGCAGGCCAAAGGGATCAGCACCGTCGATTCGCCGCCGGGATTCCGCGACCACACCGAGCGCTGGCTGCAGGCGCTGGGCCGGGGGAGGCGCCGGGGCGACACCGGCTTCGAGGTCCATCCCGGGCCGGTGCCGGCCCTCGACATCACGGTTCCTGGTGATCCCTCGTCGGCGGCCTTCCTCTGGACCGCGGCGGCCATGTCCGATGCCGAGGTGACGACACCCGGGGTGTCCCTCAACCCGGGACGGATCGGGCTGCTCGACGTCATCGCAACGATGGGTGCGA
>DNGH01000252.1 GCA_003486285.1 Actinomycetota bacterium | reverse complement strand
CGGGTGCCGGGTGCCGGGTGTCAGACGACCATCACTCCCCCCTTGTGGGGGAGCCGACGAGGCGCAGCCTCGTCGGTGGGGGGTATGCGTGAGCAACCCGATCGACCGCGCTCGTCCTGCTCTGGCTGACCGCTGACCGCTGACCGCTGACTACTCCTCCAGCCCCAACGCCTCGAGCGTGATCGCCTCCACCACCACCGCGCCCGTCGCCGCCAACGCGGCGCGCTCCACGTGCCCCCGCACCACCGCGACCGTCTTCATCCCGGCGGCGACCCCGGCGCGGGCTCCGATCGGGGTGTCCTCGATGGCCAGGCAATCCCTGGGGTCGATCCGCAGCAACTCCGCGGCGCGCAGGTAGACATCGGGAGCCGGCTTGGCGTGCGCCACCTCGTCACCTGCCACCGACACCGGAAACCGGGTGGCGAGACCGGCACTGGCCAGGGTGAGATCGAGGCGAAGCCGGGGGCTGGCGGAGGCGACCGCCACCGCGACACCGGAACGCTCGCAGGCGTCGAGGGCTGCCATGGCGTCGGCAAACCGCACCAGACCCCGCCGATAGGAGCCCTCGAGGGCATCGAGCAGGTGTGGCCAGAGTTCGCCGGGACCCGGCAGCGGCCCGAGACGTGCCAGGGCATGGCGCGTCGGTCCGTACCCGAGTCCAATACAGGCCTCGATGTCGGCCGCGGTCGCCGGATGCCCGAACCGGGCCAGGACCGCGAGCCAGGAGGCCACCGAGTGCGGCTCGGAGTCGACCAGGACCCCGTCGCAGTCGAAGACGACCGCCGCCCGCCGGGTCACGTGTGGGTCTGCAGGCGCACCAGGCGGTCGACCACCTTCGGATCGGCCTTGCCCTGGCCGGCCCGCATCACCTGGCCGACCAGGAAGCCGACGAGCTTCTCCTCGCCGGCGCCGACCCGCGCCACCTCGTCGGGATGCGACGCGAGCACCGCCGCCACCAGTGCCGCGATCTCGGCCTCGTCCGAGACCTGGAGGAGATCCCGTGCGGCCGCCACCTGCTCGGGCGTCCCCTCGCCGGCGAGCATTCCCTCTAGCACCTCCTTGGCGGCGGTGCTGGACAGCTTGCCGGTCTCGATCATGCCCACGAGTTGCGCCAGCCCGGTGGCGTCGATGGCCAGGGACCCGGCGTCGCCACCGGTGCGATTGAGATACGCCGCGATCTCGCCGGTCAGCCAATTGGCGACGCGGCGCGGGGCGGCTCCCGCGGCCAGGGTTGCCTCGAACAGGGTTCCGAGCGGACCGGCCACCAGGGTGCGCGCCGCCGCCGCCTCTAGGCCCAACTCGACGTACCGCGCCCGCCGCGCCGCGGGGAGTTCCGGCAGGTCCCGGCGCAGGGTGGCGATGGTCTCCTGCGTGGTGACGATCGGCACGAGGTCGGGTTCGGCGAAGTAGCGGTAGTCACTCGACTCCTCCTTCGACCGACCCGGATGGGTGATCCCGGCCTCCTCGTCCCAGTGGCGGGTTTCCTGGGTGATGGCGGCACCCGAGTCGAGCAGCCTGGTCTGCCGCTCGATCTCGTAGGCGAGCGCCCGCTGCAGGGAGCGGAGCGAGTTCATGTTCTTCACCTCGACCTTGGTGCCGAGGGCGCTGGTGCCGATGCGGCGCAGCGACACATTGGCGTCGAAGCGCATCGAGCCCTCCTCGAGGCGGGCGTCGGAGATCCCCATGGCAAGGACCACCTCGCGCAACTCGTGCGCGTAGGCGCGGGCCTCGTCCGGGGTGCTGATGTCGGGCTCGGAGACCACCTCCATGAGCGGGATCCCGGAGCGGTTGAAGTCGAGCAGGGTGGCGTCGGAATCGTGGATCCGTCCCCCGCCGCCGAGATGGGTGCTCTTGCCGGTGTCCTCCTCGAGATGGACCCGGGTGATTCCGACGCGGCGAACCCCGGTTCCCGGATCGATCTCGAGGTGACCTCCCGCACACAGCGGCAGGTCGAATTGTGAGATCTGGTAGTTCTTCGGCAGGTCCGCGTAGAAGTAGTTCTTGCGGTGGAAGACCGAATGCGGCGTGATGGTGCTGCCGAGGGCGAGTCCGAGGGCGATGGTCCAGCGGATCGCGGTCTCGTTGGGAACCGGCAGTGCCCCGGGGAGGCCGAGGCACACGGGGCAGATGTTGGTGTTCGGCTCCGCCCCAAAGCCGGTGGGGCACCCGCAGAACATCTTGGAGTCGGTGCGCAACTCGACGTGCGTCTCGATCCCGATGACGGCTTCCCAGGTCATGCGGCGCCTGCCGAGGTGGCGAGGGCGGGACGGCCGGTGAATCCGCTCGACTGTTCGACGGCGCTTGCGACGCGGAACATGACGGCCTCGCCGAGCGCGGGGGCGAGCACCTGGAACCCGATCGGCAACCCGTCCGAGTCGAGTCCGCTCGGCACGGAGATCGCAGGATCGCCCGCGAGATTCGAGGGGATGGTGCAGATGTCGCTCAAGTACATCGCCAGCGGGTCGTTTGCCTTCTCCCCGACTGCGAACGCGGTGGTGGGACTGGTCGGAGTGACCAGGACATCGACCTCGGAATAGGCGCGGCGGAAGTCCTCGATGACCAGAGTGCGAACCTTCTGCGCCTGCCCGTAGAACGCGTCGTAGTAACCGGCGCTGAGCGCGTAGGTGCCGAGCAGGATGCGCCGTGTCACCTCGGGCCCGAAACCGTCACGGCGCGTCGCCGACATCGACTCCTCGACACTGCGACCCGCCAGGCGGGGGCCATACCGGACCCCGTCGAAGCGGGCCAGGTTCGCCGAGCACTCGGCGGGGGCGATCAGGTAGTAGGCGCTGAGGGCGTAGGCGGTGCTCGGCAGCGACAACTCCTTGATCGTCGCCCCGGCGCCGGCGAGGGCGTCGACGGTGGCGCGGAAGTTGGCGGCGACATCGGGAGCGGTGCCCTCCCCGGACAATTCCCCGACGATCCCGATCCGCAGGCCCTTCACCCCGGCATCCAGGGTGGAGCGCACCTCGGGCACACCGCCCCGGTAGGAGGTGGCGTCGGACGGATCGTGCCCGGCGATCGCCTCGAAGACGGTGACGGCGTCGTCGACGGTGCGGGTGATCGGACCGATCTGATCCAGCGACGAGGCGAACGCGATGAGCCCGTAGCGGCTGACCAACCCGTAGGTCGGTTTCATCCCCACGGTCCCGGTGAGCGACCCGGGTTGGCGGATCGAACCACCGGTATCGGAGCCGAGGGCTGCCAGGGCCGAGCCCACCGCCACCGCCGCCGCCGATCCCCCACTGGACCCCCCGGGAACCCGGTCCGGGTCCCAAGGGTTGCGGGTCGGGCCGTACGCCGAGTTCTCCGTCGACGATCCCATGGCGAACTCGTCCAGGTTGGTCTTGCCGACGATCACCGCACCCCCGGCCTTGAGCCGCTCCACCACCGTGGCGTCGTAGGGCGGGCGGTAGCCGGCGAGGATGCGGGACGAGCAGGTCGTCTCGATCCCGCGCGTGACCATGTTGTCCTTGAGGGCGATCGGGATGCCGTGGAGCGAACCCAGATCCCTGCCCTGCGCCAGGGCGACATCGGCGGCCGTTGCCGCGGCTCGCGCTCCGTCGTGATCGATGGTGAGGTAGGCGTGGAGGATCGCCTCGGTCATCGAGGCGCGGCGGCGCACCGCCGCCAGCAGATCGACCGCGGTGAGATCGCCCGAGCGCAGCCGCGCTCCTGCCTCCGCAATCGTGAGATCTGCTGGATCCACTCAGTCCTCCAGGAAGGGGGGGACGCGGAAGTAGGGCCCCTCTCGATCGGGGGCCTGGGCCAGGACCTCCTCCCGATCGAGCGTGGGTTCGACAATGTCGGGACGGAACGAGTTGACCATCGGCAGCGGGTGAGCCGTGGGCGCCACCCCGGCGGTGGGCAGCGCCTGCACCAGGGCGGCGTGCTCCAGGATCCCCTGCAACTGCTGGCCGTAATACGCGAGTTCGTCCGCCGTCAGCCCGATCCGGGCGAGGCGGGCCACCTTGGCGATGTCGATGTCGACGGGCACGGGCGGGATGGTAGGAGAGTCCCCAGTGTCCAGTCGTCGGCGGGAGGAGCCGGTCCGCCGGACTCCCTCCTGGGGATTCCTGCGGCGCGCCGCCGGCGATCCGGGACTTCCGGCCCTGCGCCGGTCGCGGGGAAGAGCGGATTCTGGGGATGACAAAGGGAACGATCGATGACCGAACCAGTCGACATCGCCTCGCTTCCACCGGCCGTCCGACGCTTCCGCCCGTTGTGCCCGGGATGCACTCCGGCGCTGCTGGCATCCCCGGGGGCCCGGCCCTGCAGCCACTACGACTGTCCCGGACTTCCGGTGGAGCTGCACGTGACGTGCGACACGTGCATGTACGACTTCGCTGCCGCCGACGGCCAGGTGAAGTGCGATCACACCACTTGCCCGACGGCGATCCGGCTCACCGCCAACGTCCCCGTCTACAAGGCGTGGGTCGAGATGGTCGTGGCCGAAGCGGAAGGGCGTCGGCCCTAGCCGACGTCGGGCCGCGGGCTACCCGAGAAACCTTCGCATCACCGCGAAGCATCTCTCCAGGCTGTCGACGCGCACGCTCTCGTCGCTGCGATGGGCCAGGGCCACCTCACCCGGGCCGTAGTTCACCGCGGCCAGGCCGCGTTCGGTGAGCCGGGCGACGTCGGTCCATGCCGTCTTGGCAGCCACCACCTCGACCAGCGCCTCGAGTCGATCGAGATGGGGGTTGCCGTGGGGTATGGGAGCGGCGGGGGCGCGGTCGATGACCTCGACGCGGTCGGCGGCGCGGCACACCTCATGAACCATCGCCTCGGCCTGCTCCATGCTGCGATCCGGAGGAAAGCGATGGTTGAGGTTCAAGGTGAATGTCGCCGGGATCACGTTGCGGGCCACGCCCCCCGACGCGGTGGTGACGGCAAAGGTCTCCTTGAAGGTGAGTCCGGCGACGTCGACATCGCGCCAGCTGCGGCGGTGCATCTCGGACAGCCACTCCCCGGCGCGGGTGATGGCGTTCTCGCCGAGCCAGGGCCGGGCGCTGTGTGCGGCGGTGCCGTGGAACTCGACGGTGGCGTTGATGGCGCCCTGGCATCCCAGCTGCAGCTCCCCGTCGGTGGGTTCCATCACGATGGAGAACTCGGCGGCGCCGAGGTCGGGCGACTCGTCGAGCACGCGCTCGAGACCGTTGCCCGCCGCCGGGCCCTCCTCGGCGTCGTAGAAGACCCCCATGAGGTCGAAGGGGCCGCGGGCGACGCCGGCGTCTTCGAGGAGAGCGATCATCACCGCCAGGCCCGACTTCATGTCGCTGGCGCCGAGCCCGTGGACCCGGCCCCCTTCGACCCGCGCCGGGAGGTTGCCCTGCACCGGGACCGTATCGAGATGCCCATAGAGGACGATGAGCGGACGCCCGGTGCGGGTCCCGACCACCACCGAGTTGCCGACCACCCGCGGCTGCAGGTGGCCGAGCCGGGAGGCCACGGCGTCGCGCAGCGCGGCCTCGTCGCCGGTGACCGAGGGGATGTCGATCAGCCAGACGAGGTCGTCGACCAGGCTCACGCCTGAACTCCGAACACCCGCAGCGCCTCGTTGAGGGAGGTCTTGCGATCGGTGGACGCGGTGCGCTTGCCGACGATCAGAGCGCACTGCAACTCGTAGGTGCCGGCGGGGAACTGCTTGGGCCGGGTGCCGGGGATCACCACCGAGTTCGCCGGCACCCGGCCGCGATGCTCCACCGGCTCCGGCCCGGTGACGTCGATGATCGGCGTCGACGAGGTGATCGTGGTGTTGGCTCCGAGCACGGCCCCCTCCTCGACGACGACGCCTTCGACGAGGATGCAGCGGCTGCCGATAAAGGCGCCGTCCTCCACGATCACCGGCCGCGCCGACGGGGGTTCGAGCACACCACCGATGCCGACGCCTCCGGAGAGGTGGACGTCACGGCCGATCTGGGCGCATGATCCGACGGTGGCCCAGGTGTCGACGAGGGTGCCGCTGCCGACGCGGGCCCCGATGTTCACGTATCCGGGCATCACCACCACCCCGGGCTCGCAGTAGGCCCCGTAGCGCACCACTCCCGGCGGCACCACCCGCACCCCGGCGGCCGCGAGATCGTGCTTGGTGGGGATCTTGTCGTGGAACTCGAGAGGCCCGGCGTGCCAGGTCTCGAGCCCGGCGATGCGGAAGTAGAGCAGGATCGCCCGTTTCACCCACTCGTGGACGATCCACTCACCACCAACCTTCTCGGCGACGCGCACCTCACCGCGGTCGAGCGAGGCGATGGTGTCGAGGACCGCGCCCCGCGCCTCCTCGAGCCGGGCGAGGTCCGCAAAGGCGGCGTCGATCAGGTCCGCAGACATGCCGCCACCACTTCGGCCGCGTCCGAGCACTCGTCGAGCGTCGGCACGAGCGCGAGCCGGATGTGCCCTTCGCCGCCGGGACCGAAGGCCCGCCCCGGCGACACGACCACCCCCTGTTCGAGCAGGCGCTTGGTGGCGACGACATCGTCCTCGACCTCGACCCAGAGGTAGAGGCCGGCGGCGGAGCCGACCACCCGAATGCCGTCCTCCTCGAGCTTGGTGCGCAGCACCCTCCGCTTGGCGGCGAAGATCTCGCGGCGCACCGCGACATGCTCGTCGTCCGCCCAGGCGGCGGCGGCGGCGAGTTGGACGAACTCCGGCGACGACACCCCCACCGAGGAGCGCAGCGACTTGAGGGCCGCGATCGCGGTGGCGTCACCGACGATGGCCCCGGTGCGATAGCCGGTCATCCCGGAACGCTTGGAGCACGAGAAGTAGGCGAGCAAGCCCGGGGAGCCCGGACCGGCCGCTTCGAGGGCGGAATGCGGCGGCTCCCCCTCGTAGAGGTCGATGTAGGGCTCGTCGGAGCACAGGATCGTGTCGTGCTCCCGGCAGGCCGAGTACAGATCGCGCAGATCCTGCATCGACGCGATCGCACCGGTCGGATTGTGCGGGGAGCAAGTCCACAGCAGGCGCAGGCGCGACCAGGCCGCGGCAGGGACATCGCCGGCGCGCAGGACGAAGTCACCGGTGAGGCGCACCCCGATGGCCTCACCCCCGGCGAACACGATGCCGCGCTCGTGGATGGGATACCCCGGGGTGGCGAACAACCCGGCGTCGCCGCGGTCGCGATCGATGAAGGCCAGCGGCGTGGTGAAGATCGCCTCCTTGGCCCCCGAGACCGGGACGATCTGGGTGGCGGGATCGACCTCGACCCCGAAACGCCGCCGCACGTATCCGGCCACCGCCTCGCGCAGCTTGGGGAGGCCGGCCACCGTCGGGTACTGCGAGACCTCGGGCACCGCGTCGCGCAGCGCCTGCCGGATGAACTCGGGGGTGGGCTCGCGGGGGTCGCCCAGCGAGAAGTCGATGAGGCGCTCCCCGGCGTCACGCATCCTGCGGGCGATGTTCTGGATCTCGGCGATCGGGTACTCCCCGAGGGCGGCGAGGACGGGATTGAGGCGCATGGGGGGAACGGTAACCGGGTACCGGGTACCGGGTGCCGGGGTGCCAGACTCGCGCCGGTGGATGCGTCCCGGCACCGTTGGCTCATCATCGCGCTCGCCACGGCGTTCGCGGCGCTCGTGGTCGCGGTGATCGTGTTCTACCCATCCGGCGACCCGGCCGCACTGCCGGCGCCGCTCGAGTCCGTCTACCCCAAACCGGGGGACGTGCTCGCCTCCCCGGCCGAGGTCGTGATCGAGCTGCCACCGGGCTATGTGGCGACCATCGTCGTCGATGGCCGGCCGGTGCCACCGAGCGAGGTGGTGGCAGTGACCGCCACGGGCACCTTCCGCTGGCGGCCGGGACCGGGTGGCTCCATCGAACGGTGGGAACCCGGCGAGCACACCGTCGAGGTCTCCTGGGACCGCCTGCCGAGTCAGGTGCCGGATCCGGGCGCCTTCGCCTGGACCTTCCGGGTCATCTGAGGATCACACCCCGCAACCGCCCCTCCCCATCGATTACCGGCACCTGATCGATCTCCTCGGGCACCAGGTCGACCTCATCGAGCGGAGCCTCGTCCCGCACCGAGATCGGCGGGGTGGCGACCGCACCGACCACAGCGGATGGGGAGGCGGCGTCGAGCGCGCCACGGGACACGATCCCGACGAGACGCCCATCGTCGACCACGGGGGCCATCGCCGTCACCAGGAGCCGACGCGCCTCGCGCACCGGCATCGCCGGGCCGAAGGCCATCCCCTCGGTCATCGCCTGGAAGCAGCGGGCCGGGGCACGCCGCACCACGATCGCACCGGCCGGAGCCTTGACCACGAGGCGCCGCCCCGGGCCGAAGAACTGGCGCTGCATCCACGAACCTCCCGGAGCACCGACGACCAGCAGGGAACCGGCGGGCAGGCCGGCGACGAGGTCGCGGGCGCTGTCGGCGCGCACCACCTTGGCCGGAAGGTCGGGGACCACCGTGCCGACCTCGGCGAGAAGCGACTCCGCGGTGGCGTCCTCGCGCACCGACCGCGACCCCGAGGCGATTGCGGCGGGGACGTCGAGCGACGTGCCGAGCCTCTCGGCTACGAATGCCGCCAGGATCGAGTGGGGTCCGCCTCCGACGGCGGCGACGATCCCCGTCACGTCGTCGCGGCGGTACCCGTGGGGCACGGCCACGCTGACCAGGCCGAACGAGGTCAGCTTGCGGGCCACGAGGAGATCGGCTCGCTGCCGCAGGCAGGCCGCCCGCAGGTCGCCTTCCACCGGGCCGGCCTCGCCGAGGGCAGGAGCCAGTTCCCGGCACCCGGCCCCGCGGGTCCACAGCACGCGCCAGCCGCGATCGACCAGTGTCACGTGGGGATCCCCGGCGTCATGGACGAACCCCCAGCCGGGGCCGATTGGGCACGCACCCAACCTAGCAATCGCAGGTCCGGAGGGTCATTCCAGGACCCCGGGACCCGCGGCGAGCAGCCGGACGAACGCCGCTTCGTCGATGATCCGGATCCCCAGGGCATTGGCCTTGTCCACCTTGGCGGCGCCGGGAGCCTCGCCGGCCACCACGGCGGTGGTCTTCGCCGATACCGACACAGTGACCTTGCCGCCCCGCTCCTCCACCGCGAGACGCGCCCCCTCCCGGGAGAAGCCCTCCAGGGTCCCCGTTATCACCAGGGTCAGCCCGGAGAGGAGGCCGCTGTCGACCCCCTCCGGCTCCGCATCGCTCAATTCCACCCCACCCGCTGCCAGGCGGGCAACGAGCTTGCGGTTCTGCTTGTCGGAGGTCCAGGTGAGCACCGACTCGACGATCTCCGGGCCGATCCCGGCGATGGACCCGATCTCCTCCGCCGAGGCGTCGAGCAGCGCCGGCATCGACCGGAAGCGCCGTGCCAGCGACCGCGCCACGGTACCTCCCACGAGGGGAATCCCCAGGGCGGTGATGACCCGAGCCAACGGTCGATGCCGTGCTGCCTCGATGGAGGCCATGAGGTTGCGCACGGAGACGTCACCCCAGCCCTCCACCGACCGCACCTTCTCGGGATCGAGGGTGAAGACGTCGGCGGGATCTTTGATCCACCCCCGCGACAGGAGCAGGTCCACCGTCTTGAAGCCCAGCCCCTCGATGTCCATCCCACCCCGCCCGGCGAAGTGGAACAGGTACTCCCGCAACCGCACCGGGCAGGAGAAGCCGCCGGTGCAGCGCGCCACCGCCTCACCCGCGTTGCGGACGATGGGATTGCCGCAGAACGGACAAGAGGCGGGCATCCGCCACCGCTTCTCCTTACCGGTGCGGACCGACACCACCGGCCCCACGACCTCGGGGATGACATCGCCGGCACGACGCACCACCACGAGGTCGCCGATGCGCAGGTCGCGGCGGGCGACCTCGTCCTGGTTGTGCAACGTGGCGTTGGTGACAGTCGCCCCTCCGACGAAGACCGGGTCGAGCACCGCATACGGAGTCACCGCACCGGTGCGGCCCACGTTCACCTGGATCGCCCGCAGCCGCGTGGTGCGTTCCTCGGGAGGGAACTTGTAGGCCACCGCCCAGCGGGGGGACTTCGCCGTGAAGCCCAATTCCCCCTGCTCGGCGAGCGAGTCGACCTTGATCACGACACCATCGGTCTGGTAGCCGAGATCGTGGCGGCGGGCCTGGGCGCGCTCGACGTAGGCGATCACCCCGCTGAGGTCGGCGACGTGCTCGGACTCGGGGTTGACCGGGAACCCGGCCGTGCGCAGCCAGTCGAGGCTCTCGGTGTGGGAGCGGAAGCGGAGCCCTTCGATGAAGCCCACCTGATAGGTCCACAGCGACAGGCGCCGCGCCGCGGTCATGGCGGGATCCTTCTGTCGCACCGCGCCGGCAGCGGCGTTGCGCGGGTTGACGAAGCGGCGCTCTCCTGCCTCGTCCTGTGTCTGGTTCAGATCGTGGAACACGGAGTCGGTCATGTAGACCTCGCCGCGCACCTCGACCACGCCCGGGATGCGATCTCCGAATAGCACCGCAGGCACCTGACCCAGGGTGCGCAGGTTGACCGTGACATCCTCGCCGGTGACGCCGTCACCCCGGGTGGCACCGCGCACGTACCGGCCCGCTTCGTAGGTGAGAGAGATGGCGATTCCGTCGATCTTCAGCTCACACGCATAGCCCGCGGGGGCGTGGCCCAGGAAGCGCACCAGCCTTCCCTCCCAGGCACGCAGATCGTCGGCAGACTCGACGTTGTCCAGTGAGAACATCCGCTGGCGATGCGCTGCCGGTGCAAACGAGGCCTCGGGGACGGCGCCGACCCGCTGCGTCGGTGAGTCCGCGGTCACCAGATCCGGATTGGCCGCTTCGAGTGCCTCCAGTTCGCGGAACAGCGCGTCGTACTCGGAGTCCGGGATCTCCGGGTCGTCGAGAACGTGGTAGCGGTGGGAGTGGCGGCGCAGCAGCGCCCGAAGCTCCTCGATGCGCCCGGGCGCGGTCATGGCGCCTCCGTCGCGGTGATCGTCCCACCGCCGAGGACCTCGTCGTCCCGATAGAACACTGCTGCCTGGCCGGGGGCCACGGCCTCCTGGGCGGCGTCGAAGACCACCCTCCACGCATCGGCCACCGGAAACAGCCGGGCGGGAACGGGCCGCGACCGATAGCGCACCTTCACCGCCACGGGCTCGCCCGCCGCCGCGGCCTCGTTCACGAAACGGACCCCGGCGACCGTGCACGCCGCGACGGCCAGGTCGGAGCGCGACCCCACCCGCACCGTGGCCGTGGCGGAGTCCACCGCCACCACGTAGCGCGGCTCCCCTGCCGCCATGCCGAGGCCGCGCCGCTGGCCGACCGTGAACCCGGCGATCCCATCGTGGTGGCCGACGACGGCACCGGACGCGTCGACCACCGCACCGGGTCGTCTGATCTCGGGGAGCCGGGACCGGAGGAAGGCGCGGTAGTCGCCCGCCACGAAGCAGAGGTCCTGGCTGTCGGGCTTGGCGGCGGTGCCCAGCCCGAGGCGGGCGGCGTGGTCGCGGACCTCGGCCTTGGTCAGTTCCCCGACGGGGAACCGCACCCTGGCGAGATCGGCGGCCGAGAGCATGTGCAGCACGTACGACTGGTCCTTCGTCGGATCGGCGGCCTGCAGCAGGGCGCGGCGTCCGTGGCGCATCGCGATCCGGGCGTAGTGACCGGTGACGAGGACGTCGCAGCCGAGCGGTTCGACCCGCCCGAGCAAAGCGCCGAATCGCACCCGGCGGTTGCACTCGATGCAGGGGTTGGGAGTGAGCCCGGCGGCATATCCCGCAACGAAGCGATCGACGACCTCGGCGGTGAACTCGGCGGAGTGATCCAGCACGTAGTGCGGTATGCCAAGGCGAGCCGCCACCTTGCGGGCATCCTCGGCGTCGGCCACGGTGCAGCACCCCGCGGTGGGAAGGCTCCCGTCGGGAGCGACCCACTGCTTCAGGGTCACCCCGATGACTTCGTGACCTGCCTCCAGCATCAGCGCCGCGGCGACGCTGCTGTCCACCCCTCCCGACATCGCCACCAGCGCCTTCATCGCAACCCCCCCACGGCCGCGGCCACGAGTCCGGCAGCAGTGGTGCCGTCCTCCGGCCTGGTGTCCCAGCCGAAGGTGAAGCGCACACAGCCTGCGGCATCGGCCGGCGCCAGACCCATCGCGGCGAGCACGTGGGAGGCGGCGATCGCTCCGCTGTGGCAGGCCGACCCTGCCGATGCGGCCAGCCCGATCCCATCCAGGCGCACCAGGAGCGTCTCGGCATCGATGCCGGGAATGCGCCAGTGGCTGTGCTGGACCAGACGGTCGGCGCCGGCGATGGTGAACACCACGTCGGGTACGGCACGCGTCAGGTCCACCTCGAAACGGTGCCGCGCCGCGCCGACGTCGTCGATCAACCGCTTGCGGTCGGTGACCGCAGCCTCGAGCGCCGCAGCGGCGCCGACGATCCCGGCGACGTTGTGGGTGCCGCTGCGCCTCCCCAGTTCCTGCCCGCCGCCGTGGATCACCGGTGCCAGCGTGATGCCGGGGCGCATGGCGAGGATGCCGACACCCTGCGGCCCGCCGAGCTTGTGGGCGGAGAGGGTGAGGAGGTCGACCCCGAGGTCGTCGAGCGAGCAGGGGCGCGACACCGCCGCCTGGACCGCATCGCTGTGAACGGGGACGCCGCGCCCCGCGAGCGCCGCGGCGATCGCGGCCACGGGTTGCACCGCCCCGGTCTCGTTGTTGGCCGCCATCACGGATACGACTGCGGTGCCGGCGTCGACCGCCGCCGCCACCCGCGCAGGATCCACCACCCCGTGACCATCGACGGGAACGACGGTGAGGGGGCATCCCAGCCGCTCCAGGTGGCGGGCGGTGGCGAGCACGGCTTCGTGCTCGGTCGCGGTGGTGACCACTCCACCGCGGCGTCCCTCCGCCAGAGCCACTCCGGCCACGGCGAGGTTGTCCGACTCGGTGCCGGCACCGGTGAAGACGACGTCGAGGGCCCGCGCCCCGAGCACCCCCGCCACCCTGTCGCGGGCGTCCTCGATGGCGTTCTTCGCCCGACGCGCCACGGCATGCATCCCCGAGGGATTGCCGAACTCGCCGCCGAGAAAAGGCGCCATCGCCGCGGCGGCCTCAGGGCGCAGCGGGGTGGTGGCGGCGTGATCCAGGTAGAGCACGGGCACCAGTATGCCGAGTGGCACCGAGTCAGCGGAGGTCAGGGCTGCAGGCCCGATGGGCCGACCACGGTCTCGCCGAGAAACGCCTCCAGGGCGGCCTCGTAGGCCTCCGGGTCGAGATTCCAGGTCTCGCCGTGCCCGGCTCCCGCCACCACCACCAGTGTCGCGGCGGATGCCGCCGCGGCATAGGCGCGGCTCGAGGCCAGGGGAAAGCGCCCATCGGCGTCGCCGTGGAGGATCAACACTGGTCGTGGCTGCAGGCGCGCCGCGGCGACGTGATCGAGCACGGTCCATTCGACGCCGAAACGGAAGGTGGCGACGGCCTTCGCCCATCCCACGAGGAACCCGGGAACCTTGTCGGAGCGGAGTCGCGCTTCGGCCACCGCGGCGGCATCGAGGAGCGGCCCGTCCAGGATGATCGCCGCCACCGCGGTGTCGTAGCGGTCGTCGGCGGCGGCGAGCAGCACCGCCGAGCCCCCGGTGCCCGAGCCGATCAGCACGACCTCCTCCGCCCCCGACCCGAGGGCAAAGTCCATCGCCGCGGTGACCTGGCGAAACGACCCGGTGCCCAGGTCGGCGCGTGCCTCCGGATCCTCCGGGTCGTCGAGGGCCGGGACGACGACCGGCAGGCCCAGCCCGGACAGCTTGCGGAGCATCCGCAGCACCTCGGTGCGATCGGCTCCGGCATCGTGGACGTAGATCACCCAGGTGTCGTCGATCCCCTCGACCACCCACGTCGCCATGTCACCGCGCGGTCCCTCGAGGATCACCTCGGAGAACGGGAGTCCCACGGCGGCCGGGTCCGGGCCGTAGACGAACCGGTCGATGGCGGCGGCGCCCGGACCGACCGCACCCGTGGCCGCGAGCAGCCGGCGCCGCACCGCGTCATCGTCGGCGGACTGGATCTCCCCGACCACCAGCGTGCCGGATGCGGTGACCAGTCGCCAGATGCCGGGGCGCCGGGAGGTGGCATCGGCGGCAAGGGTGACCCCACGGGCCTCGACTTCGATCACCGTGATCTCGCGTGGGGGACCGGCCAGGAACAGCTCCGCGGCGATCGTGCCCGACAACGCCCACGACGCGATCCCCAGGGTGCCGACGATCGCCGTGACGGCGATGAAGGCTCCCCGCGTCAGCCAGTTACGGGCTCGCTTGGTGACCATGGACACCGCGATGGTATCGGCGACTCCGGATCGCCCCGGGACGATCCCTAGCCTGGAGCCATGGCGCGGATCGCGGTCGAGACCTTCCTGGCGGCGCCACCCGAAGTGGTGTGGGCCGACGTCTCCAGGCTCGACAGCCACGTGGAGTGGATGGCCGACGCCGAGCGCCTCGAATTCATCTCGGATCGCCGCGAAGGCGCCGGCACCCGCATCCGCGTCGCAACCCGCGTCGGGCCGTTCCGGACCAGCGATCTGATGTCGTTCACCGTCTGGGAGCCACCCAGGGTGATGGCCGTGTCGCACCAGGGTCTCTTCACCGGGGAGGGCCGCTTCCTGCTGGAGCCCATGGCGGGTGGAACCCGGTTCCGTTGGGAGGAGACGATCCGCTTCCCCTGGTATCTCGGTGGTCCCGTCGGGGCGTGGGTGGTGCGTCCGGTGCTCGCCGCGATGTGGCGGGGCAACCTGCGACGT
>DNGH01000111.1:1260-11809 GCA_003486285.1 Actinomycetota bacterium | reverse complement strand
TGCTGCGCGCCTACGGTGCCGAGGTGGTGGTGTGCCCCACCGAAGTCACTCCCGACGATCCCCGCTCCTACTACTCGGTGGCGGCGGAAATGGCCTCGCGTCCCGGGCACTTCCGGCCCGACCAGTACTCCAACCCCGCCAATCCCCGAGCCCAGTACGAGTCGGCCGGGCCCGAGTTCTGGAAGCAGACCGATGGCCAGATCGGCGTGTTCGTTGCCGGCGCCGGAACCGGCGGAACCATCACCGGGATCGGCCGCTACCTCAAGGAGAAGAACCCGGACGTGATCGTGGTGGGAGTGGATCCGGCGGGATCGATCTTCACCGCACCCTCCGCAGATCAGGTGCACCCGTATCTGATCGAGGGCGTGGGTGAGGACTTCTGGCCGAAGGCCTTCGACAAAGGGATCGTCGATGAATGGGAGGTGGTCGGCGACGGCGAGGCGTTTGCCATGACCCGCCGCCTGGTCCGGGAGGAAGGCATCCTCGCCGGTGGTTCGGGAGGGATGGCGGTGGCCGGGGCGCTGCGCGCCGCGCAGCGGCACGCGGATCGCCTGGTGGTGGTGCATCTCCCCGATGGGGGGCGCAACTACCTGTCGAAGATCTTCAATGACGACTGGATGCGGTCCCGCGGATTCGAGGAGGGGCTGTGAAGTTCGAAACCAAGGCGATCCACTCCGGGCAGGACCCCGAGCCGACCACGGGGGCGGTGGTGGTGCCGATCTTCGCCACGAGCACGTATGCCCAGGACGCGCCCGGCAAGCACGCCGGTTACGACTACTCCCGCACCGACAATCCCACCCGGTCCGCATTGCAGGGTGCCCTCGCCGCTCTCGAGGGGGTCGACGAGGGCAGCGGTGGCGGGGCCACGGCGACGGCCTCGGGGATGGCGGCGGCGGCCCTGCTGGGTTACACCCTCAAGGCGGGGGAGCACGTCCTCCTGCCGGATGACGCCTACGGGGGCACCTTCCGCTTCTTCGCCCGCGTGCTGGGGGAGCAGGGCTTTGCCTGGAGCGTCGCCAAGGCCACGGACCTGGAGGCGGTGGCGGCGGCGATCCGTCCCGAGACCAAGCTGGTGTGGCTGGAGACCCCGAGCAACCCGTTGCTGCGCGTGGCGGACATGACTGCGATCGCCAAGATCGCCCACGACGCCGGGGCTCGGTTCGTGGTCGACAACACCTTTGCCACGCCCTACCTGCAGCGTCCCCTCGACTTCGGTGCCGACGTGGTCTTGCACTCCACCACCAAGTACCTCGGCGGCCACTCCGATGTGGTGGGCGGGGCACTGATCACCCGGGACCCGGAACTTCACGACCGGCTGCGTTTCCTGCAGAACGCGGCGGGACCGGTGCCGGGGCCATTCGATGCGTTTCTCGTCCTGCGCGGCGTGAAGACACTGGCCGTGCGCATGGAGCGCCACTGCAGCAATGCGATGGCGATCGCCGAGTTCCTCGCCGGTGACAAGCGTGTCGCCGAGGTCATGTATCCCGGGCTGACCACCCACCCCGACCACGCCCTCGCCCACCAGCAGATGGACGCCTTCGGCGGAATGGTGTCGTTCCGGCCCAGGGGCGGGATGGAGGCGGCGCACCGCCTCGTGGAGCGCACCGAGTTGTTCTTCCTCGCCGAAAGCCTCGGCGGGGTCGAGTCGCTGATCGAGGTACCGGCAGCGATGACGCACATGTCGGTGATCGGGACCGCGCTGCAGGTGCCGGACGATCTGGTACGGATCTCGGTCGGCATCGAGCACGTGGACGATCTCATCGCCGACCTGGATCGGGCACTCGGGTAGGGCGCGCGGTCCCTAGCGACGCACCACCGGATCGAGCGTCCCATCGGCGTCGACGTCGGCGCATCCGATCTGCCCGTCTCCGGCCAGCTCCGGGGCAACGGTGAATCCGAATCCGTGCCAGGTGGCTGCTGTCGTCGCCACCACCGCGTCGGTCTCGTACCCGGTGTAGGCGAGCGCGACGTGCTCGCCGCACGCCGCGATGGCACCGATGGGGTGGGGGATGCGGCGCGCCAGCCACACCGGCGTGCCATCAGCCTCGACCACCCCGAGATGGGCGCTGGCTCCCCGAGAGTCGACGGGCAACGGCCGCGGGTCCCACGGCACGGTCCGCGCCGGGTGGCGGTACGACACCACGATCTCGAGGGTGCCGTCCTCATCGAGGTCGCCCGCAGAGGCTGCGATCACCCGCCCATAGGGGAAGGGGGGAAGATCGGCGGTGGGCGTCGTGATGATCGGATCGCGGTCCAGCGCCCACCACAGGTCGTCCAGGTAGACCGCAGACCCGGATGGGGTCCACGAGACCCCGGCTGCTCTGGGGCGCCGGGCCACCACGGTGGCCCCATCCCGGAGTTCCAGGAACCCGTGGTCGCGGACGACGGCACCGGGTGGCCCCAACGAGCACGCCGCCAGCAGCAACGCCAGCGGCAGCGCTCGGATCACAACCCGAGGTGCTCGTCGACCCACCATGGTCGGTCGGGAAGGGTCCCACCCTCGATCAGCAGCCACCATGCCTCATCGGTGAGCCGGTCGGTGCGGGGCTGCCAGAACTCGTAGTAGGCGTACACGCCTCCGGTTGCGACTGCGAATCCGCCGGCATCGTCGGGAACGATCACGTAGATCGGGTTGAAGTCTCCGGTTCCGACTTCGAGCACGGTGTCGGTGAGGGCGTCCAGGAAGATGTCGGCGACGATGGCACCGTGGTCGTCGATCATGCCCTCGACGCTGGTCGCGTAGAGGATCTCGGTGAACCAGCCCCCGATCTGGCCGAGGAACTCGTTGTCCTCGGCGCTGATGGGATCGCCGGTGAGTTCTTGGCGGGCGACATGTGCCAGACGATCGGCGATCTCGATGAACATGTCGAGGACGCCGAGCGTGGTGTACGGGTCGTCGGAGGTGCCTCGAAGCAGGTCGAGCTGGTTGAGGCCGTCACGCAGCAGTCGCGCCGTGCCCGCGATGCGCAGCAGCGGCGTGGGATCGGGCTCCACCCAGTGCCGCACCACCGGCGGCGGCTCCATGTCGCCCTCGGCCATCCCCTGTTTGGCATAGAGGATCGTGTCGTGCTTCAGCTCCGCATAGGAGCCGAGTCCCGCCTGGTGCGCCTTCGCGGTCCAGGCGTCGCCCCGCATGAAGGGCGGGAACGCCTCATCGTGTGTCAGCCACATCGGCTGGAGGGCATACAGCCAGGCGTCGTAGGCGGTCTGGCCCCAATCGTGAGCCGTACGAGCGGTGATCGCAGCCCGCACCACGGCCATGGCCTCGGGATAGCCGGCGAAGCCAACCTCGGTGAGCGGCGCATAGGCCCAGTCGCTGCCAAGCGCGGCAGCGACATCGAGGGGCGTCACCCGGGTCCTTCCGGGAACCGCCGGGTCGGAGACCTGGTCGTAGATCCACGAGTCGATCACGAACCGGGAGCCCATGGTTCGCACCGAGGCACGCTGGGGATCGATGCCGACCGGGCGGAGGACGGGCAGAGTCATCCCGATCTCCGCCACGATGGCGACATCGAGGGTTCCGGGATCATCGCCCCAGAACGGCGCCACCGAAGTGGCCACGGCGACGAGTTCGAGCGGCGTGTAGTCGTCGGCGACACCGACGAGGAACGCGGTCGGGAGGTAGATCGTCTCCCAGTCGGCGAACGCCGCGGGATTCGAGATGAGCGCCCGGGCGATGAGGAGTACGGTCCACAGCGCGTCGGGGTCGGAGATTGCGGCGGCGGTGTTGCCGAGAAGCGACATGGCCCGGAAGTAGCGGGTGAGGTCCTCGGTGCGGGTGTAGTGCCCGCGCGGGGTCATCAGCGAGTAGTCGACGCAGGATCCGTCGTGGGTGGCGCAGTCGCCCCCGATCGTCGGCGAGCCCACCCACGCGGTGTGTTCGAGCACCAGGTCCACCTCCGCCTGGGCCAGCGGGTCGATGGCTCCGACGTCGAGTTCGAGCAGGGTGGCTGCGGCCTCCCAATACGCCGCGGCCCGAGCCGCCGCCGGACCCGAGGCGGTGGCGGCCAGATCGGTGCGCTGGGCGCGTGTGGCCTCGACCATCGCCCCGGTGAGGCGTTCCAGCACCGGGAGCAGCGAACCCTCCTCCACTTCGCGCAGCACGCGATCGAACACGAGATGCCAGTGGTGGTACACCGCATCGGTGGTGACGAACACGGGCCGCCCCCCGTACGGGTAGATGCCGTCGTACAGAAAGGCGAGATGGGTCGATGCGGTCGCGCCGTCGATGGCGAAGCCATCGGCGACGAGGCGTGCGGTGAGGCCGGCCGGAACCGCATCGGCGTGTGCGACCGCGTCCAGGGACGTCGGCCACTCCGGTCCCGTCCACGTCGTCGTCTGGAGGGGAACCTCTGGGAAGATCAGGTCGAGTTCCCGGGGGACCACATTGATGGGGACGGTGGTGGTCACCGCGGTCGTGGTGACCACCGCGGTGGTGGACGACGTGACTGTGGTGGTCGCGGTGTCGTCGTCCGAACACGCCGCCACGATGACCGCGCACACCACCAACAGGCGCACCAAGCGCTGCATCGAGCACCTCCTCTTCGTGGTGCCCCAGGCCATCATCTGCGCGCTCCCCGTCCGACTTCAGGGGCGAAATGCCCGGTTCGAGCCCCGATCCTCCAGCGGGATCAGGCGGGTAGCGGGTAGCGGGTTGCCGCTTCAGAACTCGAGCCCCACCGCCTCACACAGGAATGCCACGAACGGGGCGGCACGCTTGCACATGTCCGTGTAGTCGCTCGGGAAGGAAGCGGCGAGCACCTGCTTCTCGGTGAGGCTGGTGCCACCGATGAAGTCCTTGCGCTTGATGTCCTCGGCGTAGCGGTGATTCGGGTCGATCCCCTTGGGAACCCGAACCAGCGAGTCGCCGCTCAACCCATAGACGTCGGTGAACCGCTTGCCGTAGGCCGCCTTCTTCCAAGCTGCGGGCTCCGCCGCGATCCGGGCGCGGATACGGGTCGCGTCGGGAGTGGCGGGGCGCCACAACCCGACCCCGGCGTAACACGCCCGGGGTTCGATGTGCAGGTAGAAGCCGGGAGCGTGGACGTCGTCGGTGGTGGCGACATGGCGGAACTGCATCCCGGTGTGGGTCTTGTACGGGGTCTTGTCCTTGCTGAAGCGGGTGTCGCGCTGGATGCGGAACAGCGACCCTCCGACCTTGCGGGCATCGGCGACGAAGTGCGGCGAGATCTTGACGAGGCGCTCGGCGAAGTCGTCGATGAAGTCGAGCGCCGGGAGGCGGACGTCCTGCTCGTAGAGCTCCTGATTGGCGAGGAACCAGTTGCGGTCGTTGTTCTCCGCCAACTCGGACAGGAAGGCAAAGGTGCGTTTGGTGAAGGGAGAGGCCATGGGCGCGAAACTACTCCGGTGGCGGGAATGGGGGAAGAGGTCTATCCCTCAGCGTGCAGCAGGCAGCTTGCAGCCTTGGGGGCTGAAGGTGGCCGGTCTGCTTCAGCCGGCCTCATCGGGACTGCACGCTGCATGCTGCAGGCTCCACTTACCCACCGATATCCTGACCGGATCCGAAGAGGCAGTGACACCATGCCCGACCTCATCACCTTGCTGCCCAAGGCAGAGCTCCACCTCCACATCGAGGGGACGCTCGAGCCCGAGATGATGTTCTCCCTGGCGGCGCGGAATCACGTGGGCCTTCCCTTCGAAACCGTCGAGGCGGTACGCGCCGCCTACGAGTTCACCGATCTGCAGTCCTTCCTCGATATCTACTACCGGGGGGCAGCGGCGCTTCACACCTCCCAGGACTTCGAGGACCTGATGTGGGCCTACCTGGTACGCGCCGCAGGCGACGGGGTGTGCCACGCCGAGATGTTCTTCGACCCGCAGACCCACACCGAGCGGGGCATCGGGTTCCAGGTGTTCATGACGGGGTTCGCCCGGGCCCGGGAGCGGGCCGGGCGCGAACTCGGCATCACCACGGGTCTCATCATGTGCTTCCTCCGCCACCTGGGTGAGCCGGCGGCCCTGGACACCCTCGAGGCTGCGGCTCCGTTCTTCGACGAGTTGATCGGGGTCGGACTCGATTCCTCCGAGGTCGGGTACCCCCCGTCGCGGTTCCAGGAGGTGATGGGACGCGCCCGTGAAGCCGGATTGCACGTGGTCGCCCACGCCGGGGAAGAGGGTCCACCCGAGTACGTCTGGGAGGCCCTGGACCTGCTCGGGGCGGAGCGGATCGACCACGGGGTGCGGTCCGAGTCCGATCCCGCCCTGGTGTCGCGCCTCGCCGCCGACCGCATCCCCCTCACCATGTGCCCACTCTCCAACGTGCGGCTCCGGGTGTTCGATCGGATCGAGGACCACAACCTCAAGCGGCTGATGGACGCCGGGGTGAAGGTGACGATCAACTCCGACGACCCCGCGTACTTCGGCGGGTACGTCGCCGACAACTACCGCGCCGTCCAGCAGGGACTCGGCATGAGCGACGCCGAGATGTCGCAGCTGGCGCGGAACTCGATCGAAGCGAGCTTTCTCGATGCGGGTATGAAGGCGCAACTACTAGGGGATTAGGCGCCCGCTGGGATCGCGCTCGTGCAGCGCAGCCGCGACAGCTCGAGCGGCCCCTCGGCCTAGCGTCGGAGCCCGAATACGAAGGATCAGCCCCCCGCGCGACCGCGCCATCGACAGGGACGGCGTCGGACTCCCGGGTAAGCACGTCTCCGGTGTCGTGCGACATACTCCCTGAGAGCGGATGATGGGAGAGGCCGGGCCGTGGCCGCGGATGTGCCGTCATTGCAGAGCCGGGAGCCGTTCGAGCAGTTCTACGGCCGGGAGTACCGGCGGCTCTTGGGGTTGGCGCACGTCTTGACGGGCGACCGATCACTGGCAGAAGAACTGACTCAGGAGGTGTTCGTGGCGGCGTACCGCGCATGGGACCGAATCAAAACGCCGGAAGGATGGATCCGAACCGTACTGTCGAATCACGCCCGATCGTGGCTTCGTCGTCGTTATGCCGAGGTCCGGTCGATCACTCGGATGGGGGCACGTCGAGAGTCGGGACTTTCGGAGATGCCCGTAGACACGGCTCACATCTGGGACGAAGTTCGGCGGCTGCCCCGCCGTCAGGCACAAATCATCGCTTTGGTCTATTACGAGGATCGCACGATCCGAGAAGTTGCACAGATCCTCGGATGTGCGGAGTCGACGGCTCGGGTCCACCTTGCGAGGGGACGCCACAGGCTTGCCGAGGTCCTAGGGGTAGAGGAGGAGACATGAACATCGACACACTGCTGCGACAACACGCCGAAGTCGCGCAGGAGACAATCGGGAAGGCGCAGCCTCCGCCGGTTGCCAGAATCACGCGTTCAACGCGGAGGGTTTGGGCAACGGCGGCTGGTGTCGTTGCCGTTGCTGCTGCCACGGGCTTCGTTATCTTGGCGCTGACGGCCCCGGTCGCGGATCCCGGTTCCTTCCTGTCCGGGGAGTCGCCATCGACGACCGTAAGTGTTGACGCCACCGACGAGGTCGTCACCACGACGATGCCGGTCCCGAGCGAGCTCGAGCCAGCGGGGGTCGCACTTCAGGACGAGATCGTGGCCGACGGGGTGGTGAGCCGGGAGGAGCGGGAGCGGGCAGTCGCCGCCATGGCGGAGTGCATGACGTCGCATGGGGTCACCGGGGTCACCTGGTCGGTGACATGGTCGGACGAAGGTGATTGGTTCCAGGAGATGGAATGGGACTCACCCACGGCCGATGCCCACCTGCTTACCGAGGCCCTGTGCTACTACAGCTATCTGGACCGCGTGGACTCGGCACTCTCCGCTTCCGATCGCTGATGGCCGCCGGGCGGTCGGCCTGGACACCGACTGGCGGGGCGATGGCAGGAGTGGGCATCGAGCAGCCGGTCGAGCTTGCGTCGCATCGCAGCGAAACTCCCGGTCTGGATCTCGATGAGCAGTCCGGCGCGCACCAGGTCGACGACAAACCCGTCGGTTGCAACCTCCACGAGGTCTCCACGCCGGCGGTACCACTCCTTGAGGGCGGCATGGAGCGGTTTCTCATTCAGGGAACCGATGGTGGTCACGACGGGTGAATTGTGGGACCGCGGTCCCTCTGAAACCGGGGTCTACGAATTCCCCGCGACGCGGGTCGGCTCGACCACGATCGTGACCCGCACCATCCCCGGCGTGAGCCACGGGTACTTGTCGGCGCCGTCGATGTACTTGCGCGCCAGGGCGTCGATCACCTCGACCCCATCCGAGGTGCGCATGTCGACGACCTTCCCCTGGATCGACCAGTTCTGGTAGGGCTCGTCCTGCTTGCTGATCGAGATCGAGACCCGGGCATCGTTCTTCAGGTTGCGCCACTTGCGCCGCCCCTCGGCGGTGTTGAAGACGATGCGCTCTCCATCCCGCATGATCCACATCGCACTGGACTGCGGGGCGCCATCGGGGTCGAGGGTGGTGAGGTGGGCAAAGGCGCGCGAGTCGAGAACGGCCTTGAGCGGATCGGGGAGGGTCACAGGTGTCATGGGGTAGGTAACCACATCTCCGGCTACCCGCTTCCCGCCACCCGCTTCCCGCAAGCTGCCGAACGAGTTGCCCAGGCCTCTCAGTGGGGCCGGCGGGCGACGGGTAGCGGGCGACGGGTAGCGTGGCCCCATGGACACAGGCCTTTCCGGCAAGGGGGTTCTCGTCACGGGGGGAGCTGGCGGCATCGGTAGCGCCGTGGTGCGAGCCTTTGCCGCCGAAGGGGCCAAAGTCGCCATCCACTACCGCACCTCCGAGGCGGAGGCGGTGCGACTCGCCGCCGCGGTCGGGGGGGTGGCGCTGCCGGCCGATCTCACCGTCGAGGCCGAAGTCGATGCACTGGTGCCCGAGGCTGTCAACCGACTGGGCCGCCTCGATGTCGTGGTGGCCAATGCCGGGGTCTGGCCGACCGAGGATCTGCCGGTCTGGCAGCTGCCCCTCGAGCGGTGGGAGGCGACGCTGCGTTCCAATCTCACCGCCACCTTCCTCACCGCCCGGGCCTTCCTCCGCCACGCCGCGCTGACCGGTTCGGGGGCATTGGTGATGATCGGCTCCACCGCCGGCGTCTTCGGCGAGGCGGGCCACTCCGACTACGCCGCCGCCAAAGGGGCGATCCTCTCGGGGTTGCTGCTCAGCGCCAAGAACGAAGCAGCCCGGATCGGCAGTGGGGTGCGCGTGAATGCGGTCGCACCCGGGTGGACGGTGACGCCGATGATCGGGGAGAAGGGACTGGATGCGGCCAACGTGGCCCGGGTCACGGCGACGATGCCGTTGAAGAAGTTCGGGACCCCTGAGGATGTTGCCGCCCAGGTGGTGACGCTGGCCTCGGACCGAATCTCCGGTCACGTCACCGGGCAGGTGGTCGTGGTCGCCGGAGGCATGGAAGGGCGCCTGGTCCCCTGACCCTCAGCGGCGGCGGACGGATGGCTCCAGGTCCGGGTTGGCCCAGTCCTGGTCGTGCGGGTTGAGCAGCACCCCCGGAGGGTTGATCTCGTCGATCCGGTCGAGCGTGGCGGCATCGAGGGTGGTGTCGGCCACGCCGAGGAGGTCGACCAGCTGAGCCTCGGTGCGCGGCCCGAGCAGTGTGCTGCTCACCGCGGGATGCTCCCCACACCATGCCAGCGCGAGATGGGTCAGCGGGAGGCCGGCCTGTTGTGCCACTGCGGTGAGTCGCTCCACCGTCCCCAACTTGGTCTCGCTGGCGGCATCGAAGTACTGGGGATAGCGCGCAGCGCGAGACCCCGCGGGCGCCGGATCGTCACGGGTGTACTTGCCGGTGAGCCATCCCCCGGAGAGCGGGCTCCAGGTGATCACGGCGGTGCCGTGGCGGCGGCAAGTCGGAAAGAGATCGGTCTCGACGTTGCGGGCAAGGATGTTGTAGAGCACCTGCTCGGAGCAGGGCGGGATCGCGGTGTGCCGCTCGGCGGTCCACAGGGCGTCGACAATCTGGCCGGGCGGGAACATCGAAGTGCCCCAGTACCGGATCTTCCCGGCACGCACCAGGTCGCTGAGGGCCTCGACGGTGTCCGCGATGGCGGTGGCGGGATCGGGCCGGTGCGCCTGATACACATCGATCCAATCCGTCTGCAGCCGCCGCAGGCTGGCCTCGACCGCCTCGTGGATCCAGCGACGGGAGTTGCCGCGCTGATTGGGACCGGGCCCCATCGGATTGTGGAACTTGGTGGCGAGGATCACCTGGTCGCGGCGCCCGGCGAGTGCCGCTCCGACGATCTCTTCGCTCTCCCCACCGGCGTAGACGTCGGCGGTGTCCACCAGGTTGATCCCGGCGTCGAGGGCGCCATGGATGATGCGAATGCACTCGTCGCGGTCCGGATTGCCCCAGGCGCCGAGCATCAGAGTGCCCAACCCGTACCGGCTCACCTTGAGCCCGGTGGTGCCGAAGGGGCGGTACTCCATGGGGCGGGAGTGTAGGAAGGGGCTCTGAGCGGTCAGCGGTCAGCCAGAGGTCGTACCCCCCACCGACCGGGCTGCGCCCGGTCGACTCCCCCACAAGGGGGGAGTGATAGCCCGCCACGGGTAACGGGTAACGGGTAACCGGTAACCGGTAA
>DNGH01000111.1:777-1155 GCA_003486285.1 Actinomycetota bacterium | reverse complement strand
GTAACCGGTAACCGGTAACCTCTCCCCATGGATCTCATCATCGAGTACTGCGCCGTTTGAGGCTATCGGGACCGTGCCGTGCGCATGGTCGAAGGACTGCTCGAGGAGTTCGAGCAGAGGATCGCATCGGTGAAGTTGATCCCTTCCAAGGGAGGGGTCTTCGAAGTCATCGTGGATGGTGACCTCATCTATTCGAAGAAGGCGACCGGGGTCCACGCCGAGTACGAGGCCGTGGCCGGTCCCATCAGGGAGCGAAAATGATCGATCTCAGCGATCGGGTCGGGCAGGAACTCGGAGTCGGTGAGTGGATGCAGGTCACCCAGGCCCGGGTGGATGCCTTTGCCGACGCCACCGACGATCACCAGTGGATTCACCAGG
>DNGH01000111.1:0-676 GCA_003486285.1 Actinomycetota bacterium | reverse complement strand
ATCACCAGTGGATTCACCAGGCCGGGGAGCAGGCCGACAACGGGCCGTTCGGCGGTCCCATCGCCCATGGCTTCCTGACCCTGTCGTTGCTCACCCCGCTCACCGGTGACGTGCTGCGTCCCCATGTCGAGGGTGCGGTGATGGCGATCAACTACGGACTGGACAAGGTGCGCTTCATCACCCCGGTCAAAGTGGGTTCACGGATTCGCGGGCGGGTCAAGTTGGTCGAGGTGAAGCCGATCGAGAACGGCGTCCAGCTCAAGACCGAGACGGCGATCGAGATCGAAGGCATCGACCGACCCGCCGCCGTCGTGGAGAGCCTGGTCCGCCTCTACGGGTGACGGTGCGCCGCTGCCTGCGACGCTGACCCGGCTACGCTCGCCGGTCCCATGAGCAGCACCCGTCCCGCCATCCGAGTCGAGGAGTTGTTCTCGGGCGATGGTCCGCATCGCGACCTCGCCGATCGCTTCGTCGAGGGCCGGTGCGTGGTGTGTGGTGGCGCCGTCCCTCGCGATGGCCACGAGGGTGGCGAAGGCTGGTACTGCATGCCGTGCTGGGCGCGGCAAGAAGCCGGGTAGGCAATAGGCACTAGGCACTAGGCACTAGGCACTAGGCACTAGGCACTAGGCACTAGGCACTAGGCACCAGAACATGCGGTCCCATCACTCCCCCCTTG
>DNGH01000074.1 GCA_003486285.1 Actinomycetota bacterium | reverse complement strand
GCCGTCGCCGCCGGCGGCCGGCCCGGCCTGGCCCTGCTCCTCGCCACCAGCCCGGCCGTTGCCGCCTTCCGCACCGCCTGGCTCTCGGTACCGACGCGACTCACGTCGCAGCCCGGCGATGCCATCCGCCTCGCCGAGGCGATGGTGGCGGCAGCCGATCCACTGCTGCAGGGCTTGGCGGAGCGTCAGGAGCGCGACCTCGCCGCCGCCGAGGCGGAGGGGCGCGACTCGCGTACGTTCAAGGAGCGGCACGAGCGGGAGCGCAAGCGCGCCGCGTCGGCGCTCCATCTCTCCGGTCTGGAGATCCTGGCCTCCTGGTATCGCGACGCCGCCGTCGCTTCGTTCGGGGGACCGGTGCGCAATCGCGACGTGTCCGGGACCGAGTTGGCTGGGGTCGGGGCCCGCGAGGCCGTTGCCCGGGCTCGCCGCGTCATGCTCACCGTGGACTCTCTCGAGGTCAACCAGCGCCCTGAGCTGGCGTTCAGTGCATTGTTTGCGGACCTTGGCGCATCGGCCTGACCCGGGTTTCCCCCGCGGCGCCCGCACCGCGTGGCGAGTGGCCCAGCCGGTGGCGCGCGGCCTGGGACGGTGGTGGGTCGACTTCGAGCGTGCCGGCGCGGTGCTCCCGGCGGGACCCGTGGTCGTCGCCGCCAACCATTTCTCCCACGTGGATCCGGTGGTGGTGGGGATGGCAATCGACCGGCCGATCCGCTACCTCGCCGTCGACGAGCTGTTCGGGTCGTCCCGCTTCTTCGATGCGCTCATCCACTGGCTGGGGGCGATTCCGATGTCGCGCACCCGCGCCCCGCTGGGGGCGCTGCGCACTGCGCTCGCCGAACTCGCCGCCGGTGGCACCGTCGGCTTGTTTCCCGAGGGGGTGCGGGTCTGGGTCTGGGGGGAGAGGGCCCCCAAGCGTGGGGCTGCCTGGCTGGCGCGTCGCGCCGGAGTGCCCTTGATACCTGTGGCGATCGCCGGCACCGAGCGGGTGATGGGCCGTGACAGGCACGGCATCAAGCGGGCCCCGGTGCGAGTGGTGGTGTGCGATCCGATCTTGTCCGCCGACTACGCCGCGACCGAAGACCCTGCGGCTGCCATGACCGCCGAGTGGCACCGTCGCGTCGATGCCGCGCTGCAGGAGACGTATAGAGAGTGGGGAACGCGTCCGGGGTAGTTGGTGCGGTCGTTACCTGTACCGGTTACCCATTACCCGTTACGCGTAGGGTTGGAGTATGCGTTTGGTCACTCGAGCTATCGCGTGGCTCACACTCGCGGTCGCGGCCTGTGCTTCCTCGGGCGTCCTCGACCCGTCCGATCTGGAGGGCTACTGGGTGCTGGAGTCATTCGAGGTGGATGGTGTGGCGAACGTGGTCGAGCTGGGAGTGAACACCGCGAGGACTCCTTGGGTCGTCATGATCGGCGACGCGCTCGAAGGTAGCGGGGGCTGTAATGACTTCACCGGGTTCGAGAGCCCTCCATATTCGGTGGAGGGCGCCAGGCTGCGCTTCGGCGACATCATGTTCACCGCAGCGCTTTGCGTCCGCGACGGATCGGAGTCGGTGATGGCCGCCGAGCTGGCGATGCTCGAAGCGCTGTGGCAGAGCCCCGACGGCGTCGTCGTCGAATTGGGCGACGCCGAGATGGTGTGGGACACCGGTGACGCTCGTCTCCGCTTCTCGAGGGCCGACGCGCCCCCTGACTAGTGAGGCATCTTCTCCGCTCCGGTAACCGGTAACAGGTAACCGGTAACTGACTCTGTCGGGAAGCGGGCAGCGGGCAGCGGGTACCCTCCCCCCCGTGTCCATCCTCATCGCCGGATCGTCGGGCCTCATCGGGCGGGCTCTCGCCGCATCGCTGCGCAACGAGGGAATCGCGGTGCGTCGCCTGGTCCGCCCCCAGAGCGCAGGCGAGGGGATTCGGTGGGATCCCACTACGGGCTCCTTTCCCTCCGAAGCTCTCGACGGGGTGGAGGCCGTGGTCAATCTCGGCGGGCGCAGCATCGGGGAGAAGCGCTGGTCGGAGCGCGAGAAGGCCCTGGTGCGGGACAGTCGGGTCGTGCCGACCCGGGTGCTCGCCGAAGCGATTGCGGCCCAACCGAATCCGCCCGTGCTGATCAACGCCTCGGCCGTGGGCTACTACGGCAACCGCGGCGATGTCGCCGTCGACGAGACCGCAGCCGCCGGCGAGGGATTCCTGGCGGAGGTCTGCGTCGCCTGGGAGGAAGCGACCGCACCGGTGGCGGCGGCGGGGGCGCGGGTGGTTCTGCTGCGCAGCGGGATCGTTCTCAGCTCGCACGGTGGGGCGTTGCGCAGCCTGCTCGCCCCCTTCGGCCCACGCTGGATCGCCCCGTACCGGTGGGGGCTGGGCGGCGTCGTCGGCAGGGGCGACCAGTACTGGTCGTGGATCTCCCTCGCCGACCACGTGCGGGTGGTTCGCCATCTGCTCGGGTCGAATCTGTCTGGCCCGGTCAATGCGGTGTCACCGCACCCGGCGACCCATCGCGAGTTCATCAAGGCACTGGGCAAGGCGCTGCATCGTCCCACGGTCGTGCCCATCCCCAAGTTCCTGCTGAAGGTGATCCTGGGCACCGAACTGGCCGAGGCGCTGGTGCTCTACGGGCAGAAGGTGGTCCCCGCTCGTTTGCAGGCGGACGGATTCCGCTGGAACGACACCGATCTCGAGTCGGCGCTGCGCGCCGCACTGGCTTCCTGACCACTGCCGCGGTGCGGTGTGGCAACATTGCTGCCTTCCACAGCGGGAGCCTCCCATGAGTGATGATCGCGCCAGGGTCGATGCCCTGGTCACCCGTCTTCTCACCGAGCACGACCCCAAGGGCGATCCCAAGGAGTTCCTGGCGGCGCGCTTCGACCTCGGCCTCGCCTGGGTGTGGTTCCCCGAAGGCCTGGGTGGTCTCGGGGTGGAGCGGGGGCTGCAGCCCCTCGTGGAGGAGCGGCTCAACGATGTTGGAGCGCCGCATCCGGCGCGCTTCAACGCCCTTGGTGTGGGGATGGGCGCCCCGGTGCTGATGGCCCACGCCACCCCGGCGCAACAACAGCGCTGGCTCCGACCGATGTTCACCGGTGAGGAGATCTGGTGCCAGATGTTCTCCGAGCCGGGGGCGGGCTCGGACATGGCTGCCCTGGCGGCCCGCGCCATTCGCGACGGCGACGAGTGGGTCGTCAACGGCCAGAAGGTGTGGACCACCCTCGCCCACATCGCCAAGTGGGGGATGCTGGTCTGTCGCACCGATCCCGACGTCCCCAAGCATCAGGGGATGACCTACTTCATCGTTGACATGACCGCGCCCGGTGTCGAGGTGCGGCCGCTGCGCCAGATCACCGGTGAGGCCGAGTTCAACGAGGTCTACTTCACCGACGCCCGCATCGCCGACACCGGCCGCATCGGTGAGGTGGGCGAGGGTTGGCGGATCGCCCTCACCACGCTGATGAACGAGCGCATCGCCATCGGCGGCACCATCGCCCCGCGCGGGACCGGCCCCATCGGTGAGGCAGTACGCATCTGGAAGGAATACGGCCACGGCGACCCGGCGGCGCGGGATCGTCTGATGAGCCTGTGGGTCGAATCCGAGGCGGCCCGTCTCACCAACCTGCGCGCTGCCCACCAGCGCGGCCGCGGCACGCCAGGCCCCGAGGGCTCGACCTCCAAGCTCGTCTATGCCGACCTCAACAAGCGCATCTACGAGTACGTCGTCGAGTTGATGGGTCCCGATGGGATGCTCTACGACAGCTACGAGGAGATCCGTCCCGACGAGTTCACCCTCCACCCTCCGACGAAGGCCTTCCTGCGGGCCAGGGCCAACTCCATCGAGGGCGGCACCTCGGAGATCATGAAGAACATCCTGGGGGAGCGCGTCCTGGGTCTCGCCGGGGAACCCCGCGTCGACAAGGACCTCCCCTGGAGCAAGGTACCCCGATAGTCACCAGTCATCAGTCACCAGTCTCCAGCCCGACATCCCGACTGGGGACTGGAGACTGGCGACTGGTGACTTC
>DNGH01000284.1 GCA_003486285.1 Actinomycetota bacterium | reverse complement strand
AAGGTGCGCTTTGCCAACTCCGGCACCGAGGCGACTCTCGATGCGATCCGCCTGGGCCGGGCCTTCTCCAAGAAGGACGGCGTGGTGAAGATCGAGGGGTCGTATCACGGGCATCACGACACCGTGATGGTGTCGGTGGCTCCCGACCCCGCCAAGATGGGTCCCCGGGAGTCGCCGAACCGGGTCTCCTACAGCGCCGGAATCCCGCAGGCCCACATCGACCTGGTCACGGTGGTGCCCTACAACGACCCGGATGCCCTGGAGGCGGCGCTGGTCGCCAATCCCGGGGTGGGCACCATGATCATGGAACCGGTGATGCTCAACATCGGCGTCGTCCCGCCGCTGCCCGGGTACCTGGAGGCGGTGCGGGAGATCACGGCCCGCCACGGCGTCGTGCTCATCTTCGACGAGGTCAAGACCGGGGCCACCATCGCCGCCGGGGGAGTCGTGGAGCGGTTCGGGGTGGTCCCGGACATCGTGGCCCTGGCCAAGGCGACCGGCGGCGGCACCCCGATCGGGGCGGTGCTCGGGACCGAGGAGATCATGGCCCAGATCACCTCGCATGCCGTCACCCAGGTGGGAACCTTCAACGGCAATCCGCTCACCATGGCCGCGGCCGAGGCCACGCTCACCAAGGTGCTCGATGCCGCGGCGTACGCCCGGCTCGAGGCGGCGGGCAATCGCATGCTGGCCGGTTGCCAGGAGGTCTGCGATCGCTTCGGCCTCCCCGCGTACGCGGTGGGCATGTCCGCCAAGGGGTGCGTGATGTTCGCCTCACAACGCGTGACCGACTACCGCACCTACACGGAGTACTTCGACGAGGACCTCAACTACCTCGCCTGGCTGTACCACATGACCCACGGCGTCTTCATGACACCCGGCGGGGACGAGCAGTGGACCCTGTCCATCGCCCACACCGACGCCGAGCTCGACCACTACATCGCGGTGTTCGAGCAGTTCGCCGCCGACGTCACCGACAAGCGCGGCTGACCCGGGAGAGGACCCAGCGATGAGCGATGCGGTGACTCTCCAGGGGGTGTCGAAGGTTTTCGGCGACGTCTACGCGGTGCGGGATCTCGATCTCGCCATCGGAGACGGCGAATTCTTCTCGTTGCTCGGACCGAGCGGGTGCGGGAAGACGACCACCCTGCGGATGATCGCCGGGTTCGAGTTCCCCACTCAGGGCTCCCTGCGCCTCCATGGGGTGGAGATGGCGCTCCAGCCGCCGAACCAGCGCCCCGTCAACACCGTCTTCCAGTCGTACGCCCTGTTCCCCCACATGACGGTGGAAGAGAACGTCGGATTCGGGCTGCGCATGAAGAAGGTGGCCGGCGCCGAGATCGTCGAGCGCGTCAGAAGGGCGCTCGACATGGTGCAGCTCACCCATCGCGCCACCGCCTCCTCGAAGCAGCTGTCCGGCGGGCAACAGCAGCGGGTCGCCCTGGCTCGGGCCCTGGTCAACGAGCCCGAGGTTCTCCTCCTCGATGAGCCGCTCGGGGCCCTCGACCTCAAGCTCCGCCAGGCGATGCAGACCGAGTTGAAGGATCTGCAGGAGCGAGTTGGCATCACCTTCATCTACGTCACCCACGATCAGGAGGAAGCGCTCACCATGAGCGATCGGATCGGGGTGATGAACGAGGGCCGCCTGCTCCAGGTGGGAACGCCCCAGGACATCTACGAGCAGCCGACGTCGCGCTTCGTGGCCGGGTTCATCGGAGAGATCAACCTGCTTCCCGCCACGATCGTCGATCACGAGTCGGTGCGCCTGGCCGGTGGCCGGCTGGTGGCGGCCACCACCGGGGCCGCTGCCGGCAGTGAGGTGACCGTGGCGGTGCGGCCCGAGCGCCTGTCGCTGTTCGGGCTGGGGGAGACGGTGCCCGCTCGCCTCAATGCGGTGCGAGGCCGCATCGTTCGCCGGGTCTACTTCGGCGACGTCTTCTACTACGACGTCGACACCCCCGATGGGGTCATCGAGGTCAAGGAGGAGAATCGCCCCGGCGTTGCCCTCCACGAGATCGGCGAAGAGGCGGTGGTGGCCTGGGACCCGGCGGCGACCACGGTCGTGGAGAGTTGAACGACGAGGTCGCCGTCGCCCGCCCCGAACTCGAGGAGGCGGCGCGCCGGGCGGAGTCACGGCGGGGCTTCCTCATCGCGCTGCCCGCCTGGTTCTACCTGACCCTCTTCTTCGTGATCCCGCTCGGGATCGTGGCCGTGTACTCGTTCGCCACGCGCAGTTCCACCGGGCGCACCATCCTCGGCGACTGGAACCTGAACGCCTACCGGCGGCTGTGGGATTCGCTGGTGGTCGAGATCGCGGCGCGCACGCTCGTCCTCGCCCTGGTCACGACGCTCATCTGTCTGCTGCTCGCCTATCCCCTCGCGTACTACATGGCCACGCGACGCCCGATGGTGCGCAATATCCTGCTGATCCTGGTGATGATCCCGTTCTGGTCGAACTTCCTGGTGCGCACCTACGCCTGGAAGGTGCTCCTCGGCTCCGACGGGCCGGTGTCGCAACTCTCGCAGGCACTCGGAGGTGAGCCGATCCGGCTGCTGTTCACCAACACCGCGGTGCTCATCGGGTTGGTCTACGGCTTTCTGCCATTCATGGTCCTGCCGCTCTATGCCGCCCTGGAGAGGATGGATTGGGGTCTGGTGGAGGCGGCGCGCGACCTCTACGCCGGTGGGTGGACTGCGTTCCGCAAGGTGACCTGGCCGCTGTCGCTGCCGGGAGTGATGGCCGGATCGATCCTCGTCTTCATCCCCACCCTCGGTGCCTACGTGACGCCGGCGATCCTCGGCGGTGCCAAGACGACTCTGGCCGGCGACTACATCGTCAGCCAGTTCCTCGCCGCCCGCAACCAGCCCTTCGGGTCGGCGCTCTCGATGGGGATGATGCTGATCATGCTCGCCGCGACGATCGTCTACTTCCGCTGGTTCCGCCCGTCGGGGAGGGACCTGTGAGCGTGACCGCGGGAATCCGGCCCAAGAGCCCGGCCGAGCGATTGCTCGCCACCAACTCCTGGCTGGTGTTCGCCTTCTTCTATGCCCCGATCCTGGTGCTGGTCGTGTTCTCCTTCAATGCCAACGACAACGTGGGCATCTGGACGGAGCCGTCGCTGCGCTGGTACCGCGAGGTGTTCCAGGACCAAGCGGTCCTCAATGCCCTGAAGAACTCCCTGATCGTCGCCGCGATCTCGACGGTCGCATCGACGATCCTGGGGACGATGGCGGCGCTGGCGCTGGAGCGCTTCCGCTTCCGCGGCCAGAAGTTCTACGACGGCCTGCTTTATCTACCCATCATCATTCCCGAGGTGACGATGGCGGTGATGCTGCTGCTGTTCTTCGCCCAGGGCTTCCAGTGGCTCGACTCCACCATCGGGTGGAGTCCGACCTTCGGGCTGGGCACGATCTCGTTGAGCCACATCGCCTTCAACATCTCGTTCGTGACCGTGGTGGTCCGGGCTCGCCTCGGCCAGATGGACCCCCGCCTCGAGGAGGCCGCCGCCGACCTCTATGCCTCGCGCTGGCAGGCGTTCCGGCGGGTGACCCTTCCGCTGATCATGCCCGGGGTCCTCGGCGGGGCGTTGCTGGCCCTGACCCTCTCCCTCGACGACGTCGTCATCACCAACTTCGTCGCCGGGCCGGGTTCCACGACCCTTCCCGTCTACGTCTTCGGCCTGGTGCGGAGAGGGGTGACGCCGCTGATCAATGCGGTGTCGGTGGTCATGCTGGTGGCCTCGATGATCCTGGTGGCGGTGTCATTCGGGTTCCAGCGTGACCCGAAGAGTAGAGTCGAACCTTCGTCGCGATCGTGACATGGGAGGGAACCGAATTGAAAGCAAACATTGGCCGGATGGTGGCGTTGGCCGCCGCCCTGATCCTGGTGGTGGCCGCCTGTGGCGATGACGATGCCGGTGGGGACCCCACCGCGATCGACTGCGCCCCGGGCGAGACCGACGGCAACCTGAACTTCTACAACTGGTCCGAGTACATGGACCCGGACCTGATCTCCGCCTTCGAGACGGAGTACGGCGTCGACGTGGTCGAGTCGTATTACGAGTCGAACGAGGCGATGCTGTCGCAGGTCCAGGCCGGGGTGGCGTACGACCTGGTCGTGCCCTCCGACTACATGATCAAGATCATGATCGAGGAAGGGCTGTTCTACAAGCTCGACAAGGAGGCCCTGACCAACTACGGGAACCTCCTCGAGGAGTTCCGGACCCAGCCGTACGACCCGACCGGGGACTACTCGGTGGCCTATCAATACGGCACTACCGGCCTCGGGGTGAATCTCGAGCTGGTCGGCGACCTGTTCGTCGAGTCCTGGGCGCTGGTCTTCGATCCGGCGATCACCAGCCAGCTTCCCGGCGGCGTGTCGTTGCTCAACGACCCCCGCGAGACCATGGGCGCCGCCCTGTACTACCGGGGCTACTCGATCAATGACACCAGCCTGGAGCACCTCCAGGAGGCGGCGCAGCTGATCCGCAGCGCCCGCGCCGGTGTGGCGGCGTTCGACTCCGATCAGTACGACGAGAACCTGGTCAACGGCGAAGTCGCCGTGGCGCACGGCTACTCCGGCAACATGATCGTGGCGATCGGCGAAGCCGAGAACCCGGAGAACTTCGTGTACATCCTCCCGGAGGAGGGCGCCACGCTGTGGATCGACAACATGGCGATCCCGACGAACGCCGCGGCCCCATGCACCGCCCACACCTTCATCGATTTCATCCTCGATGCGGAGAACGGCGCGCAGCTGACGAACTGGAACTACTACGGCACCCCCAATGAGGCCGCCCTGCCCTTCGTGGAGCAGGAAGTGGTGGACTTCTACGCGGCCACCCTGGAGGCGGACACCGAGGTGATCCAGGACACCGGGGACTTCGAGATCAACTTCACCGACCTGTTCGCCGAGGCGAAGAGCTGAGTGCTCTCCGGGGGCCCGCCGCCGGCTGGCCCCCGGAGATGCCTGGTACCAGGTACCAGATATGCCCAGAGGGCGGATACTTCGTGAGCGGGATCTGGCGTCTGGCGTCTGGCATCTGGCATCCACCTCATGACACGCCGAGCCGACCGCGTTTTTCACAACGGGCGGGTGTTCCGTG
>DNGH01000276.1 GCA_003486285.1 Actinomycetota bacterium | reverse complement strand
ATGTCAGATGTCAGATCTCAGAAACTCAGACTTTTCCACAGCTGTGGACAGCGCTGGGGACGAATGACAACCCTGTGATTCGACCATTCCTGACATCTGAGATCTGATGTCTGAGATCTCACGATCTCAGTGGTAGTTCATCGTCATCATGAACCCGAGGGCGATGGCCCCCAGGCCCGAGTACAGGAACATGCTCCGCTGGCCACCGGGCACCAGGTCGATGTAGTTGAGGATGATGATGAGGACACCGATCCCCATCAGGCCGAACATCAGCACGGCGTACCACTTCGGTGACACCTTCTCGTCGTGGTGCACCGGCGGCGGAGTGAATTGACGCTTCGGCTTGCGGCGGCCCTTCGATTTCGGCATGGCAGCAAGGCTAGCGGCCGCTATCACCGCTCCGTCAGAGGTCGTTTCTGAGTGGTGACTGGTGACTTCTTCATTCCCCACACCCGACCCCGCCGGCGACGTACTCGATCGTGTCGCCCGGCGCGGTGCCGGTGAGCCTGGCGAACAGGTACTCGTACCCCGGGCCCGGATCGAAGTAGAAGACCTCCCCGTAGAGGGGGTCGCCACCCTCGAGGGTGGCTCCCGGCCAGATCGCGGTGGCCTGGGCGACGGTGGTACCGACGTCGATGGAGGTCGGAGGCCCTGCGGTGATCGGCGCCGCACCCGAGTACGAGTAGTGAATGAAGTTGTCGATCCCGCCGGCGAGGAAGTAGTCGATGTCGCTGAACATGAGCATCAACTTGCCGTCGAGGAAGGTCACCTGGCGGAAGAAGTCGCCGGGGCAGACCCCGTAGTCGCCGAAGCCTCCGGCCAGCCAACCCGTGTCGCCGGAAGGCTCACCAAACAGGCCGGTGGCATTGCCGATGACCGAATCGGGATCGTCGCCAAAGTCGGCGAATCCGATGCCATCCGGGAGGAATTGAATGGGGGGCAGCGCCGGAAGGGTCGTGGTGGTGGGCGCCGCGGTCGTGGTCGTCGCCGCGGCGGTCGTGGTGGTCGCTGCGGTGGTGCTCGTGACGGGAATCGTCGTCACGGCGGCAGTGGAGGTGGTCGAACCGAGGGGGAGGGTGTCACTGGAGTCGTCGCCGCATGCCGCAGCCACGAGCATCAGTGCAACGACAAGACCAAGCCTGGTGGGGCGCATCGGAAACCTCCTCGCGTGAGCCCAGCCTATTCCTCCGGAGGCGGAAGGTAGGGTGCGTTGAGCCGCGTCAGCCCTGCAGGTCGCTGGGGTTGTGGTGGGCGTCGATGAGCCGTTTGGCGAGCTCGACATCGCGGGCCGCAATGGCGTCGATCAACGCGCCGTGGTGGTTCACGGAGTCGACCCGCTCGCGCCGCGGCAGGGCGCCGACCTCGAGCATGCCCCAGAGGAGCTTGATCTGGGTCATGAGGATCGGCGATCCGGCCATCTCGAAGATCTTGAAGTGGAGGCGTCGATGCAGCTCGCGAGCCTCGGGGCCGGCCGCGGCGGCGTATGCCTCGTTGAGGCGGCGCAGTTCGGCGACGTACTCGGGCGTGGCGTGCTGGAGCGCCATCTCGATGCCGACGTGCTCGAGTGCGGCGCGTACCCGGAGGGCGTCGGGGTCGGTGGGCACGATCGGCTCGGCGACTCGGGCGCCGCTGTGGGAGTTGCTGACGATCAGCCCGGCCGCCTCCAACCGGCGAAACGCCTCCCGCACCGGGGTCGGGCTCACCTCGAGCCGCCTGGCGATGTCGCGCTGCTGGAGCGCCTCCCCGGGGCGAAGCTCACCGGAGTCGATCATGCGGAGCAACTCCCTCTCGACCAGGTCGGTCTTGAGTTGTCGCTCCGAGCCAGAAGCCGTGTCGTCCACGTCCGAACCCTCCCCGCCGCCTTCCCGATGGCAATGTAAAGGAACGGTGCGACCGAATGACGGGACTACGGGCACTCAGCCTGATATATCAGGCTGATAATCCCTGGGGATCAGGGCGGTGGGGTGTACGCCGGACAGTTCGGTGGCCCGACTGAGGTCGTGGCCAGCCAGTAGAGGATCTCGTACATGCCGTCCTCGAAGAGGAGGATCTCCCCGGGGAGGGGATCGATGCGGCGAATCTTCCCGTCGTAGGTGGGGTCGGGGTCGAAGCACAACCCACCGTTCTCCGGCGATTGCGTGAGGGTGAACACCGGGAACTCGGCGGTGGCCGCGACGATGTCGCGGCCATAGATCTCGAAGTCCTTCGGGGTGCGCACGATGTCGAACGTCACCGTGACCGCAGAGTTCTTGGCCACGACGGTCCCCGGGGGTGGGCTCTGCTCGACGGTCCTTCCTTCGCAGGCGTGGGTGCTCAGTCCCGGCGCCTTGTCGTAGGCGTACTCGTCGACCGGCGCCGTCATGGTCATCGTCAGGTTCGCCGTGGTGATCTTCGTCTGGGCGGCCGACTGGGTGAGGGCGCCGGGGCATCCGCCGCCACCACCCGTGAAGAGGTTGGGCACGACGGCCCCTTCGACACCGACGCTGATAGTCACGGTGGCGCCGAGATCGCGCGCGGTACCCGCCGTCGGATCCTGGGCGGTCACCTTGCCGATGCTGCTGTCGCCCGGGGCGAGGATCGTGTCCGGGCCCTTCACCCAGACCAGTCCGGCCGCCTCGATCTCCGCCTTGGCGGCGGCCTCGGCATCACCCACCACAGAGGGCACCGGAACCTGGGTGGCGGCGCGGCCGATGCGGAGCGTGACGGTGGCGCCGAATTCCAGGGTCTGGCCTGCGGGGGGATCCTGTTCGGCGATCTTGCCGTTGAGCGGATCGTCCCACGCGAGTCCGACATCGTCGTCGAAGGCGACCTCGAAGCCGAAGTCTTCGAGACGAGCCTGCGCGTCCTCCGGTGAGTCGCCGATGACGTTGGGCACCACGGCCGGGGTGGCGCCGAGGCTGACCACGAGCTTCACGGTGCCTCCGGCGGCCAGTGCCTCACCCGCCGGCGGATCGGTCTCGATGACGAACCCCTCCTCCACGTCTCCACTGGGCCGCCGCTCGATGCTGATCTGGCTCGTGTCGAAACCCGCCTCGGTGAGCGTGAAGATCGCATTGGCCTCGATCTGTCCGATGACGTTGGGAACGACGAGGGCGTCGGCGCCGGCAGAGACCACGAGGTCGACGTCGGTGCCGCGGGCCACCAGGGTTCCCGCAACGGGATCCTGGGCGATGACGCTGCCCTCGGGGATCACCGGCGACACCTCGTAGCGAATCACCCCGATCTCGAGCCCGATGCCCTCGATGGCGGCGCGGGCCGCATCCAGGGTCTGCTCGATGACGCGCGGCACCGCGATGTCGGCGACTCCTCCGGAGACGAGCAGGGTCACCTCGGCGCCGTCCTCGACCTGTTCTCCGGCGGCGGGTTCGGTGCCCGCGGCGAGTCCCACGGCGATCTCGGGATCGGCGATGACCTCCTCGCCGATCCTGATGAGCCCGGCGTCATCCAATGCGGCGCGAGCCTCGGCGAGTTCCATGCCGCGTACGTCGGGGACGATGATCGCACCGGCCGGGGTCCCCGGCCCGAGCAGCTTGATGAGGAGGATCAGGCCGAGCCCGAGCAGACCTGCGGCGGCGAAGACGCCGATGATGATCGGGGTGCGGTCCGATCGACCCCCGCGGTCGTACTGGGATGAGGCAGCGTCACGGCGGCGCACCTGGCGCGGCGCCCCGTAGGGATCGTCATACGCCGGTGGGGGTGGAGTCGCCGACATGATCCGGGTGGCGGCCTCGCTGCCGTGGGCGGCGAGGGGCACCTGGCCGGCGAGTACCCGCTTGAGGTCGTCGGCCATCTCCGGGGCGCTCTGGTAGCGGTCGTCGGGGTGCTTCTCCATGGCCGTCATCACCACGGCCTCGAGTCCGAGGGGGATGTCCGGGTTGTGCCACGTCGGAGGCTCCGGGGTCTCGCGCACGTGCTGGTAGGCGATCGCCACTGGCGTCTCCCCGGTGAAGGGCGGCGCCCCGGTGAGCAGCTCGTACATCACCACGCCCAGCGAGTACAGGTCGCTGCGGGCGTCGGCGACGTGCCCCTGCGCCTGCTCGGGGCTGAAGTAGGTGGCGGTCCCGATCACCGATCCGGTGCGGGTGAGCTGCTCCGTGTCGTCGAAGGCCCGGGCGATGCCGAAGTCGGCGACCTTCACCGAGCCGTTGGGGGTGATCAGGATGTTGGCGGGCTTGATGTCGCGGTGCACCAGGCCCTGGGCGTGGGCCGCCGAGAGGGCGGCGGCGACCTCGTGACCGATCTGGGCCACCCGACGCGGGGTCAGTGTCCCCTCGGTGTGGAGCACGTCGCGCAGGTTCTGCCCGGCGACCAGCTCCATGACCATGAAATAGGTGCCGTCGTCCTCGCCCCAGTCGTGGATGGCGACCACCCCGGGATGGGTCAGATTGGCGGCGGCTTTGGCCTCGCGCCGGAAGCGCTCGACGAAGGCATCGCTGGTGGCGTACTCGCTGTGGAGGATCTTGACCGCGACGTTGCGGCCCAGCCGGCGGTCGACGGCCATGTAGACATCGGCCATCCCACCGCGGGCGATGTGGGAGGTGAGGGCGTAGCGGCCCGACAGAACGCGTTCTGAGTCCACGGCGGCGCATGGTAACCGGGGTGGGTACAACGCCTTCGGCGTTGAGTCTCCAGTCCCCAGTCCCCAGTCTCCAGTTCAGGACTTCCGTGCGGACTGGTGACTGGTGACTGGGGACTGGTGACTTACAAGTCCCGCCACGCCTTCAGCACCGCCGCCGCGATCGGGGCTGCCACCCGGCCGCCCGAGCCGCCGGCCTCGACGACCACGACGATGGCGATCTCGGGTTGATCCACTCCGGCCACGCCGATGAACCAGGCGTGAGGGCCGCCGGATCCCTCCGCGGTCCCGGTCTTGCCGGACACGGTCAGCCCGTCGACGGCGGCGGCGGTGCCGGTGCCGCCGGTGACGACGGCGCGCATCATCTCGAGAAGATCCCCGGCCACCCCCGCGGCGAACATGCGGCTGAGCGGCGTCGGCGCGGTACGGCGGACGACCTCCCCCGAGGCGCTGCGGATCGAATCGACCACATACGGGCGCATCGCCACGCCGCGATTGCCGATGGCGGCGGTGATCAGCGCCATGTGCAGCGGGCTGACGCGGACGTCGCGCTCGCCGATCCCGGTCTGGGCGAGGGCGCCGGGATCCGCTTCGAGGAGACCCGGCGCCGCCACCGCCGAACGTGCCGCCCCGGTCTCCCAGGGAATGTAGGTGTCGAATCCGGCGCGTTCTGCCGCCGCCACGATCGGATCGGCGCCGAGGTCCACCGCGAGGCGGGCGAAGATCGCGTTGCACGACACCACCAGCGCCTCGGTGAGGCTGAGGGTGCCGCTCTCGGCGCACCAGCCGCCACCGGCGTTCCCGATCGGAGCCCCGGACCCCGGCGCCAGGTACTCCTCGGCGTCGGGGAACTCGGTGGACGGTGAGACCCCGGCGTCCAACGCCGCCGCGGCGACGATCACCTTGAACGTCGAGCCTGGAGGCAGCACCCGGTCGGCGACGCGGTCGATCACGGCATCGATGGCATCCTCAGGGTCGAGTGATCCGGCGACGACGCGGTTGGGGTCGTAGGCGGG
>DNGH01000296.1:406-13545 GCA_003486285.1 Actinomycetota bacterium | reverse complement strand
AACATGTTCCGGATCCGGGATCTCCGGAACAAGGTGTTGTTCACCCTGATGATCATCGCCGTGTACCGGCTCGGGGCGGCGATCCCGGTTCCCGGGGTGGACATCGACGCCGTCAAGCAGTTTGCTGACGAGGCTCAGGCGGCCGGTATCGTCGGCCTGCTCAACCTGTTCTCGGGCGGTGCGCTCGAGACGTTCTCGGTGTTCTCGCTGGGGATCATGCCGTACATCACGTCGTCGATCATCATGCAGCTCCTCGCCGTGGTGATCCCCCGCCTGCAGAAGTTGCAGGAGGAGGGTGAGGCGGGTCGCAAGGTGGTCACCCAGTGGACCCGCTACGTCACGGTGATCCTCGCCCTCCTGCAGTCGACCGGGCTCACCTACCTGTTCCACCGCGGCACGCTGACCGGCGGCATCGACCTGATCCCGTCCTACACCCCGGGCCGGGTGCTGATCATCGTGATCACCCTGACCGCGGGCACGGCCTTCATCATGTGGCTGGGCGAGTTGATCAGCCAGCGCGGCATCGGCAACGGCATGTCCCTGATCATCTTCGCCAGCATCGTGAGCCAGCTCCCGGCCCAGTTCGCCATCCTGGCCAGCTCGGCGGGTGGCTACGCCAACGCCAAGTTCATCGGAGTGGTGGTGCTGTTCCTGGTGCTCACCGCCGGGATCATCTTCGTGGACCAGGGCCAGCGCCGGATCCCGATCCAGTTCTCCAAGCGGATCCGGGGACGCCGCATGTTGGGCGGACAGAGCACCTACATCCCGCTGAAGGTGAACACCGCCGGTGTGATCCCGGTGATCTTCGCCTCCAGCGTCCTCTACTTCCCGGCGCTGATCGCCTCGTCGATCCCGGCCGAGGGCTTCTTCGGCGCGATCCGCCGCTTCATCGACGAGAACCTGGTGAGCGGCCAGTCGTGGTGGTACGTGATCATGTTCGGTCTGCTCATCGTGTTCTTCACGTACTTCTATACGGCGATCCAGTTCGATCCGGCCCGTCAATCGGACATGATCCAGCGCCAGGGTGGGTTTATCCCGGGCATCCGCCCCGGGTCGCAGACCACGCAGTACCTGCAGCACATCCTCAGCCGGATCACCCTGCCGGGTTCGCTGTTCCTGGCCACGGTCGCGGTGCTGCCGTCGATCATGGCGATCTACTTCGACCTGAGCATCGGCTTCTCCGGCGTGTCGATCCTGATCGTCACCGGCGTCGCCCTGGAGACGATGAAACAGATCGAAAGCCAGCTGATGATGCGGAACTATGAGGGGTTCCTGTCGTGAGCAATCACTCCCCCCTTGTGGGGGAGTCGACGAGCCGCAGGCTCGTCGGTGGGGGGTGGGTCAGCCTGCAGCAGACAGCCTGCAGCCCCGCCGGGCGTTGTCGCCGCGCTGCATGCTGCATGCTGCAGGCTGAGCATCGTCAACCGCGAGCGGGCGCGTGACCATGGGCCGCCACCTCCTCCTTCTCGGGCCTCCTGGGTCGGGGAAGGGCACCCAGGCCGACCTCCTCTGCAAGGCGCTAGGCATCCCCCATGTCTCGACCGGCGTGATGCTGCGCGACCACGTCGCCCGCGGCACCGACTTGGGCAAGCAGGCCAAGGTGATCATGGATGCCGGCGACCTCGTCTCCGACGAGATCGTGGTGGGGATGGTCGAGGAGCGCCTCACCGAGCCGGATGCGGCGTGTGGCTTCCTCCTCGATGGCTTCCCCCGCAGCCGTCCCCAGGCGGAGGCTCTGGACCGCGTCGCCGGCGGCGCCATGCTCGACGCGGTCGTGGTCATCGAGGTCGCCGAGGCGGAGTTGGTCAGGCGGGCCCTGGCCCGGGGCCGCAGCGACGACACCGAGGAAACGGTGGCCAACCGCCTCGCGGTGTATCGGAGCCAGACCGAGCCCCTGATCGCCTATTACCGCGAGTCCGGGCGACCCGTCGCCACCGTCGATGGGGTCGGTGAGATCCTCGAGGTGCTGAGCCGGATCGTGACGGTGCTGGCATCGTGATGACCATCAAGTCGGCCGCCGACTTCGCCGCCATGCGGCGGGCGGGCCGGGTGGTCGCCAACATCCACGAGGCGCTGCGTGAGGCCGCCAAGCCCGGGGTCTCCCTCCTCGAACTCGATGCCATCGCCGCCCGCATCACCCGAGACGGCAAGGCGACCTCGAACTTCCTCAACTACCAAGGGTTCCCGGCCCACACCTGCCTTTCGGTGAACGAGCAGATCGTCCACGGCATCCCCAGCGCCCGGCGGCTCGAAGAGGGTGACATCATCGGTATCGACGCCGGCGCCATCTATGAGGGCTGGCATGCCGATGCCGCCATCACCGTCGCCATCGGTGCGGTCCCGGCACACGTGGCGAATCTGATCTCAGCCACGGAGAAGGCACTTTGGGCGGGAGTCGCCAAGTCCACCGTCGGCACCCGCCTCGGCGACCTCGGACACGCCGTTGGTGCCGTCGCCGAGAGGCACGGCTTCGGGATCGTGCGCGAGTACACCGGCCACGGCATCGGACGGGAGATGCACGAAGAACCGCAGGTGCTCAACTACGGCCGCCCCGGCACCGGGATGAAGCTGCGCAGGGGCATGGCGATCTGCATCGAGCCGATGTTCAACCTGGGCGGCGACGCCACCCGGGTCCTCGAGGACGGCTGGACCGTCGTCACCGCCGACGGGTCGCTGTCCGCCCATTTCGAGCACACCGTGGCGATCACCCCGGACGGGCCGCAGGTGCTGACGGAGTAGGTATCAGATCTCAGGTGTCAGGTGTCAGGTGTCAGGTATCAGGTGGGAATCCGGAGGTACCACCTACCGGTCTCGGCCGGGGAGTCCTATAGAGCGGGAGCGGTCGTAGATTGAAACGGATGTCGGACGAAGTGCTTCTGGTCGATGAGCCGCCTCCGGTTCTGGCAGCGGTGCGGCGTCGGGTGTTGCTGGTGGCCCTCGTCGGGGGCGCGTTGACGGCGTGGTTGGCGTTTCCCACCTTGTTCGGCGGTGCTCCGATCGGCCTCGGGATGACCCTGCTGCTGATGGTCCCGGTGCTCGCGGTTCTCGGTGGCGGGTTCGTGGTGTCGATCGCACCAAGTCGGGCCGCGACCGTCCTCCTGCTCGGCGCCTTGGTACTGCTTCCCTGGTTGGCGGTGCGGGCAGCCCCTGGCCTGGTCGCCCTGGATCTGACGGGCGCCTTCGGTTTGGTGAGCGTCGCCATCTATCGGTACCGGAGCGACACCCCGCCTCTGGGTCTCACCGACCACCTGCGGGTGGTGGGCTGGGCCCCCTTCTCCGTCCTCATCCAGCCGCTGCGGTTCCTGCGCGACGACCTCGATGGTGTGGCGACCTCGGTGCGTCAGCGGCGGCAGACCGTCGCCGTGCTCAGGGGATTGGCGATCGCCGCGATCCCGCTGGTGGTATTTGGCGCCCTCCTCGCCTCGGCGGACGCGGTGTTCTCCAACCTGCTCGAAGGCCTATTCGGGTTCGATCCCGGCGGGCTGCTCCAGGGCGTGGGTGCCACTCTGTTCGTGGCCTGGGTCGTGATCGGCCTGCTGCGCTTTGCGCTTGGGAGCCGCCTGTTGGTCGAGATCCCGCGGGACTCCGGGTATCTGGGAGCCACCGAGGTCGTCACCATCCTCGGTTCCCTGGCGCTGATGTTCACCGCGTTCGTGGTGATCCAGTTCGCCTATCTCTTCGGAGGCGTGGACACCATCGAGGCCACCGGTGGCCTGACCCGAGCCGAGTACTACCGACAGGGTTTCTTCCAACTCGTGATCGTCGCCGCGCTCGTCGTGCTCCTGGTGCTCGTGCTCGACTGGTGGCATCGGCCCCGTGAGACCAGGCACTTTCGGCTGGTCCTGGTGCTCTTTGAGGGCCTCATCGTCTTGACGGGGGTGATGGTGTTGAGTGCCCTGGTGCGGCTCGACCTCTATGTCGACTCGTTCGGACTGAGCCAGCTGCGGGTCTACACCGCGGCACTGGTGCTGTGGATCGCCGTCGTGCTGGTGCTGCTCGCCGGGCTGGTGCTGCGAGGGCGGCGAGACCATCTGGCACCCGGTGCCATCGCCGCCGCCTTTGCCGTCGTCCTGGCCCTCAACATCGCCAACCCCGACGCCTTGATCGCCCGAGTCAACATCGACCGGCACCTCGACCGGGGAGTGGAGTTGGACCTCGGTTATCTCTCCACCTTGTCGGCCGACGCCGCCGGGGCGATCGCGGATCGCGCCACGGGGTCGATCTGCGCCGACCTGCGGCAGGTGGCCCTCGAGATCACCGCCGAGCCCGGGTCCGACGATTTCCGCACCTTCCACTGGGCCAGGTCGCGGGCGGAGCACGTCGTGGCCGGTTTCGCGGCTTCTGAGGGGTGCTGAGTGGCAGCGAGAGGGATGGTTTTCGCGGTCTGGAGGCGGTCTGGAGCTGATATCTGGTGCCTTAGTGCCTAGTGCCTAGTGCCTGACCCTCAACTTGTCCCAAATCCCTTATCGCGTTACTCTTTCCGTCCGGCCCTTCGGGGTCCTTTTGGTGTGTGTGCAGGCAGGTCCTGCAAGAGACGAACCGCTCACGACGTAGTGAAGAGGCGTCCGTTGGCGGGTTCTCGAAACCACCCCTTGCGGGGTTTCGTGTGCCCGCTGCGACCGCCGGGGAAGAGAGAGATCACGGATGAAGGTCCGGCCGAGCGCAAAGAAGATGTGCGAGAAATGTCGCATCATCCGTCGGCGCGGCCGGGTCTGGGTGATCTGCACCAACCCCCGCCACAAGCAGCGGCAGGGGTAGAACCATGGCACGTATCTCCGGAGTCGACCTTCCCCGCGACAAGCGCGTCGAGGTCAGTCTCACCTACATCTACGGGGTCGGTCGCAGTCATGCGATCGATGCCTGCGCGTCGCTGAAGATCGACCCCAACACGAAGGTTTCCGATCTGACCGACGACGAAGTCAATCGACTCCGCCAGTACATCGATGCGAACTTCCGAGTCGAGGGCGACCTGCGTCGCGAGGTGGCCCAGAACATCAAGCGCAAGGTGGAGATCGGAAGTTACGAGGGGGTGCGGCACCGCCGTGGCCTTCCGGTCCGGGGGCAGCGCACCCACACCAATGCCCGGACTCGCAAGGGGCCGCGTTCGGCCATCGCGGGCAAGAAGAAGGCGGCCAAGAAGTAATGCGCAAGGAGCCTCTCGTTGGTTGAAAAGAAGAAGACGCGGCGCCGGGAACGACGGAACATCCTCCACGGCGAAGCGCACATCACTGCCAGCTTCAACAACACGATCATCAACATCACCGACCTCGACGGCAACACCCTGGTGTGGACGTCGGGCGGCACGGTGGGGTTCAAGGGATCGCGCAAGTCGACGCCCTACGCCGCCCAGGTGGCCGCCGAGCAGGCCGCCCGCCGCGCCGGTGAGTACGGCATGCGCAAGGTGGACGTGATCGTGCGCGGCTCCGGCTCCGGCCGGGAGACCGCGATCCGCACTCTGCAGACGATGGGCATGGAAGTGACCGGGATTCGCGACATCACCCCCGTCCCCCACAACGGGGTTCGCCTCAACTCGCGCCGGAGGGGTGCCTGATGGCTCGTTACACCGGATCAGTCTGCAAGCTCTGCCGCCGGGAGCGCACCAAGCTCTTCCTCAAGGGCGCCCGCTGCGAGTCGTCCAAGTGCGCCATCGAGCGCAAGCCCTACCCGCCCGGTGAGCACGGCAAGGGCCGGGTCCGCGAGACCCAGTACCTGATCCAGTTGCGGGAGAAGCAGAAGGCGCGCCGCATCTACGGCGTCCTCGAGAAGCAGTTCCGGCGCTACTACGCCGAAGCCGCCCGCTCCAAGGGGATCACCGGCGAGACGTTGCTGCAGATCCTGGAGAGCCGGCTGGACAACGTGGTCTACCGGGCGCACTTCGCCGAGTCGCGCGCCCAGGCTCGCCAGCTGGTGTCGCACGGCCACTTCCGCATCAACGGGCGCCGGGTGACGGTGCCGTCGCTGCGGGTGCGCCCCGGCGACGTCGTCACGATGCGTGAGGCCAGCAAGGAGATCATCGCGGTGCAGCACTCGATCGATACCTCCCGCCGCACCACCACCGAGTGGCTCGAGGTCGAGCCGTCGGCCCGCAAGATCACGATCACCCGCCTGCCCAGCCGTGCTCAAATCGACACGCAGGTACAGGAGCAGCTGATCGTCGAGTTGTACTCGAAGTAAGGGGTTCTCCAGTGTTGATCGTTCAGCGTCCTCAAATCGAAGAAGAAGTCATCAACGAGAACCGGTCGAGGTTCATCGTCGAGCCGCTCGAGCCGGGGTTCGGATACACGCTCGGCAACACCCTGCGTCGCACGCTGCTGTCCCGGATTCCCGGGGCGGCGATCACGAGCGTGCGGATCGAAGGGGTGCAGCACGAGTTCTCCACGATCTCTGGGATCGTCGAGGACGTGGTCGACATCATCCTCAACCTCAAGGGCGTGGTGCTGCTGATCGAGGTCGACGGCCCCCAGACCCTCTACCTCTCCGCCAAGGGCAAGGGTGACGTCACCGCCGGTGACATCAAGGCTCCCACCGGTGTCGAGATCGTCAACAGCGATCACCACATCGCCTCACTGTCGTCGAGCGGCAAGCTCGAGATCGAGATGACCTGCGAGCGCGGTGTCGGGTATCGCAGCGCCGATCGCAACAACAAGGGCGAAGGCATCGGCGTCATCCCGATCGACTCGATCTTCTCGCCGGTCCGCAAGGTCGCCTATACCGTCGGTTCGACGCAGGTCGGCCAGATGACGAACTTCGACAAGCTCGTCATCGATGTGCACACCGACGGCTCGGTGACCCCCAGCGAGGCCATCTCCTCGGCGGGCAAGACCCTGGGAGAGTTGCTCGGCCTCTTCGCCGGATTCGGCGAGGGTATCGGCCTGGTCCTCGGCGACGTGGTCGTGAGCGAGTCGTCCTCGCCGGACCTGGATCTCCCCATCGAGGCCCTCGACCTGTCTGAGCGCCCCCGCAACTGCCTGCGCCGCGCCCAGATCGCCACGGTCGGCGAACTGGTGCTGCGCACCGAGGAGGATCTGCTCAACATCACCAACTTCGGCCAGAAGAGCCTCGAGGAGGTGACCGCCAAGCTCGACGAGCTCGGCCTGTCGCTGGCCGTGTCGCGTGACAAGGAGACCACGGTCTAATGCCGGCTCCCAAGCGCGGCCCGCGTTTCGGCGGGGATGCCGCCCACCAGAGGGCGATCATGAGCAACCTGGCTCAGGAGCTCATCTGGGACGAGAAGGTGACGACCACCATCGCCAAGGCGAAGATGCTGCGTCCCTATGCGGAGAAGATCATCACCCGTGCCCGCAAGGGCACACTGCACGCCCGCCGCGTCATCCTCAAGGACATCGGTGACACCGAGGTCGTGACCAAGCTGTTCGACGAGGTCGCCCCGCGCTACAAGGAGCGCCCCGGCGGCTACACCCGGATCGTGAGGATCGGGCCGCGGCGTGGAGATGGCGCCGAGATGGCCATCGTCGAGCTGGTCTAGCCGGGAACCGAGCCGATGATCGAAGAGGCTCGCACCCACCACCCCGCGATGGTGGCAGTGGGCGTGACCTTCTTCCTCGGCTTCCTGGCGATCGCCATCGCCACCGTGCTGTCGGTCGTCGCCGACGACACCCCCGAGCCGGCGACCGTCGCCTTCCTGGCGCTCCCCATCGAGGTCGAGGTGCTCGATGCCCACCAGATCTGCAATGCCGAGGCGTGCGACGGCGAGGGTGCGGTGTTGCTCTCCGAGGGGCGGACCGCGCTGACCGCACTGGCCCTCGTCGAGACGAGCCTGAAGGCAACGGGGTGGTGGGAGTACCGCTGTGGCGACGACGAGCCCTGCCTGCGCCGCAACGATCTCGCCGCCGAGGTGGTGCCCTGGGTAGCGGTCGACGACCATCCCGGCACCGCCGCGATGCGGTCCAACCTCGACGGCATGCAGGTGGACCAGGAGGCCCTGGTCTATGTGAGAGTGTTCCGCTGCAACGTACTCACGCCTTGCGCCGAGCGCCCCTCGGCACACGGCTCGACGCGGCGGTCCGGCGTGGCTCCCGCCAAGATTCCCGACTCTGCCCCCGCCAAGGGGAAGGTCGAGCGCTGAGGAGTCCCTCGGATCGGCGGTTTGGCGCGGTTCGACCCACGAGGGGTAAGTTCCGTGACTTGATCGACAGATTGCGCGCCCGCCTCGCCTCCCTGCTCGCCCGATCGGGAGCGGCCGTCTTTCTGGCCGTGGCCGTGGTCGTCGGGGTGCTGGTCGGCGCCGCGGCCGCATTGCTGATCGAAGGGATCGAAGTCGCCTCCGATCTCGTGGCGCGGGGAGGGGAGGCCATCGATCGACCGCGCCTCATCCTGCTGGCCACCGTCCCCCTGGGCTTCACCCTGGCGTGGTGGCTGGCGAAGCGCTTCGCCCCCGAGGTGGCGGGAGACGGCGTCGCCGAGTCGCGGGTCGCCCTCGCCCTGAACTCCGGGCACATTCGGGCTCGCACTGCCCCGTTGAAGGGCATCGCCACCGTGCTCACCGTCGGCTCGGGTGGGTCGGCGGGACGCGAGGGCCCGATCGTGCAGATCGGGGCATCGATCGGATCATCGCTGGCCCGGGTCAGCGGGCTCGGCGAGGACCGGGTGCGGAGCCTGGTCGCCGCCGGTGCCGGTGCCGCCATCGGCGCCTCGTTCAACGCCCCGATCGCCGGGATGCTGTTCGCCATGGAGGTGATCCTGGGCAACTTCGCCATTCGCCACCTCAACGCCGTGATCGTGTCGTCGGTTGCGGCAGCCGTGACCACCCGATCGCTGGTCGGAGAAGAACTGATCCTCAGGGCCTTCCCCTTCCGCCTGCAGGATCCGCGCGACCTTGCGCTGTATGCCGCTCTGGGCGTCCTCGCGGCGCTGGTGGGCTGGCTCTTCCTCCGCCTGGTCGATCTGGCCGAGCGGCGCGGGCTTCCCGGTCCGGCGTGGCTGCGGCCGGTGCTGTTCGGCCTTGGTGTGGCCGGGGTGGCGATCGTCGCCCCCGAGGTGGCCGGGACCGGGCAGGGCTTCGTGCGGGACCTGCTCGTACTGATCGGGTCGGACACGATCGTCTGGTACACGTTGGGAGGCATCGCCATCGCCAAGGCCGTGGCCACCGCGGTGACGCTCGGATCCGGTGGCTCCGGAGGCGCCTTCATGCCCAGCCTCTTCATTGGCGCTGCGCTCGGGGCAGGGTTTGCCGACCTGGTTTCCGTCGTGTGGAGCGATGCCTCGGTGCAACCCGGAGCCTTTGCAGTCGTGGGCATGGCGGCGACCTTCGCCGCGGTCGCCCGGGCGCCGCTCACCTCGATCCTCATCGTGTTCGAACTCACCCAGGACTACGCCCTCGTGCTGCCCCTCATGTTTGCCACATCGCTCGCCACGTTCCTGGCCGACCGGATCCACCCCCACTCGGTGTACACCATGGGGCTGGCGCGTCGCGGCATCACCCTCACCTCCCGGTCCGAGATCGACCTTCTTGACACCGTCACGGTGGGAGAGATCCTCGTCCGTGATCCGGTGACGGCGCGGGCAGACATGACCGTGGCCGAGGTGGAGGCGTTGCTGGAGCGGCACCGGGTCCACGGAGTGGCGGTGACCGAGGACGGTCGCCTCGTGGGGATCGTGACCGTCACCGACCTGATGCGGGCCGGGCCCGAGGCGGCGACCGCTCCGGTTGCCCGAGTCATGACCCAGCGTCCGGCGACTGCGACGCCGGCGATGCCGGTGTCACAGGTACTGGAGAGGATGGCGGCGCTCGGCGTGGGGCGGATTCCCGTGGTCGCCGACGACGACCCGAGCCGGCTCGTGGCCATGTTCCGCCGGGAGGACGTGGTGCGGGCGTATCACATCGCCCTCGGTCAGGAGATCGACCACGATCTGGGTCGATCGCGCCTGAAGGCCCGTACCGGCGCCGACGCCGGGTTCCATCAGATGACGATCCCCGTCGGTTCGGTCGCCGGTGGCCGGATGCTGCGTCACATCCCGATGCCCCCGGGCACGACCGTCGTCTCGGTGCGGCGCGGCACCACTCTGTTGATACCCGATGGAGCCACCCGCCTCGAGACCGGCGACGTCCTCACCGTGCTGGCCCGCGGCGACGGTCATCTTCGCCTGCTGGATCGGATCGATGCCAGGGATACCGCCGAGATGGATGCGGTGACGGATGAGGACGCGGCCCGATTCGGCGACGTCGAGGTTCCACCGGGCTCACTGGCCGACGGCAGGCGGATTCGGGACATCGACGTGCCGGGAGGGTGCACGATCGTCTCGGTGCACCGCGGTTCGACCGTGATCGTGCCCGACGGATCCACGGTGCTCCTGGGCGGCGACCGGGTGACGGTGTTCGCCCTGCCCGGCGCCCGCCGCACACTCGTGGAGCGACTGCGGGCCACCGCGTCCGGCGAGCGGTGAACCGGCGGAAGCGTCTAGCGTCTTCTTACCAACGACCAGGAGTCGCGTGATCCGTCCGATCCGTCTCGCCGTCCAGATCCATCCGCAGCACGCCTCCTACGCCGCGCTGCGCGACGCCGCCATCGAAGCCGAAGCCCGCGGCGCCGATGTGATCATGAATTGGGACCATTTCTATCCCCTCTCTGGGGAGCCCGAGGGGAGGCACTTCGAGTGCTGGACACAGCTCGCCTCCTTCGCCGAGGTCACGAACCGCGTGGAGCTGGGACCCCTGGTGGCGTGCAACTCCTATCGCAATCCCAACCTCCTGGCGGACATGGCGCGGACCGTGGACCACATCTCGGGAGGACGGGTGATCCTGGGCCTGGGAGCCGGCTGGTTCGAGAAGGACTACATCGAGTACGGGTACGAGTTCGGCACCGGCCCGTCGCGGGTTGCAGCCCTCAAGCGCGATCTTCCGGTGATCAAGCGGAGGCTGGAGGCGCTCAACCCGCCTCCGTTGCGGAAGATGCCCATCCTGATCGGCGGGGGCGGGGAGAAGGTGACGCTGCGGATCACCGCGGAGCACGCCGACATCTGGCACGTCTTCGGTGATGCGGCCCAGATCAGCCACAAGTGCGCGGTGCTCGATGCCCACTGCGCCAAGGTGGGGCGCGACCCTGCCACGATCGAGCGGTCGGCCGGAGTTCCCGTGGCGCACCGCGAGGACCCTGCCCACGGCGACACCCTGGTCGCGGCGGGAGCGACGCTGCTCACCTTCGGGATCGGAGGGACGAACCTGGACCTGTCCTGGTTCGATCGATGGGTGGGGTGGCGCGACACGCGTAACCTGGCTCTTGGGTCCAATCGGTGAGCCTGCGGAGGTGGGTGTCAGGTGTCAGGTAACAGGATCTGGACCTGACACCTGATACCTGATACCTGACACCTGATGCCATGATCGACCGCACCACCCTCATCGCCCTTCTCACCTCGTATCAACCGGGCGAGTCCGACGAGCAGGCTTATCGGCTGCAAATGCTCGAGGTGGCCGCAGCCGTCGTGGATCCATTCGCCCGGGACGAGTACGCCCCGGGGCACTTCACGGCCAGCGCGTTCATCGTGCATCCCGATGGCGAGCGGGTGCTGCTGGTGCACCACGGCAAGATCGGTATCTGGGTGCAACCCGGCGGCCACGTCGACCCCGCGGACGCGGGACTCATCGCGGCGGCGCGCCGTGAAGTGGCCGAAGAGACCGGGATCACCGATCTCACCCCGATCACGGACGGACTGTTCGACATCGACGTCCATGTCTTCCCCGAGGGCTCGGGACAGCCGCGTCACCTTCATTTCGACATGCGCTTCGGCTTCGTCGCCGGCGACGGTGCCATCACCATCTCCGACGAGGTGCGGGATTGCCGCTGGGTGTCCTGGGAGGAGCTTCCCGGGCTGGCGGTGGGCCGCTCCGTGTTTCGTCCAGTCGGCCGGCTGCTCGGACGCTCCTAGTCTGCCGCCGTGATCCGACGCGCCATCGACGCCGCCCTGCTGAAGCGGGAGCCCTATCTGGTGATGGTGGTGCGTCCGGATGGGGTGGCCGACGGCGCCATCGTGGTCGCCACGGTGTACGCCCTTCTGATGATCCCGGTGGTGCTCGATGGCATCGGAGTCATCACCGCGACCCGGGTGATCCTGTACGGATTGGTGAACTGGATCATCCTCTCCGGCCTGGTCTACCTGATCGGGAGGTACCTGCTCGAGGGAGATGGCTCCTTCCCGGGGACGATGGCGGCCACTGCGATCGGGCATCCGGTCCTGCTCGCCGGGATCCTCCTCGCCCCCATCCTGGATCCGTGGAAGGCGCAGTTGGTGGTCTCGGTCTGGCTGGTCGCCACCTTGTGGGTCGCCGCCCGGGTGGCGTTGGAACTCCCCAGGACCCGAGCGGCGGTCGCCGCGGTCGGGGGCTGGGCGGCCTTCGTCGTCGTGTCGCTCATCTTCCGGTTCTGATGCCCGTCTACCGGATCGACCTCGCCTACGACGGGACGGGGTTCCGGGGCTGGGCGCGCAACGCCGGGGTGCGCTCGGTGCAGGGGGAGATCGAGGCGGCTCTGGCGCGGACTCTCGGCGCGGAGGTTCCGTTGAGCGTTGCCGGACGCACCGATGCCGGGGTCCATGCCCGCCATCAGGTGGCCTCCTTTCCCGCGGCGACTGAGATCGACGCGGCCGTGGTGCTGCGGTCGCTGCGCACCATGCTCGGCCCCGAGATCGCCGTCCACGATCTGGCGGCGGCGCCTGAGGGCTTCGATGCCCGCTTCTCCGCGGTGCGCCGCTCGTACCGCTACTTCATCGACGAGGCCCCCAGCCACGATCCGTTGCGGTCGCGTTGGGTGTGGCACCGGGGCGAGACCCTCGACCTGGCGGCGATGAACCAGGCGGCGGCGGCCTTCGTCGGCCCCCACGACTTCGCCTCGCTGTGTCGGCCGGCGGACGGTGGGACGACCGAGCGGACGGTGGAGAGCGCGGGGTGGGAGCGCGGAGCGGTCAGCGGTCAGCGGTCAGCGGTCAGCCAGATCGAAGGAGAGTCGGGTGTCGGCCTCCTGGTGTACTCGGTGAGTGCCAAGGCGTTCTGCCACCAGATGGTGCGTTCGATGGTGGCCCTGTGCGTCGACGTCGGCAGAGGCCGAATCCGGGCCGAGGCGGTGCCTGAGATCCTGGAGAAGCGGGACCGCAACGCCGCCCGGGGAGTGGCCCCGGCGCATGGGCTG
>DNGH01000296.1:0-287 GCA_003486285.1 Actinomycetota bacterium | reverse complement strand
TCCTGTGGGAGGTGGAGTACTGAAGAGAGTCTCCAGTCCCCAGTCTCCAGTCTCCGGTGGGTCCCCAGCCTCCTGTCCCCAGTCTCCAGCCATCGCCGCAGAGTTGAACTGGGGACTGGCGACTGGCCGCTGGAGACCAGGCTGGTGACTGGGGACTGGTGACTGGTGACTTTCCAGGCCGCGATTGGCCCTTCCCCCCCGATCCCGGCTAACCTTCCCCGTCGCTACGGCGCGCCGTGGTGCGCCCACCCCAGAGCGACGGATCTCCGATGAAATTGCAGAAGACT
>DNGH01000006.1 GCA_003486285.1 Actinomycetota bacterium | reverse complement strand
GCCTCGACCTCGAGCCCGACACCGACCGACTCGTCCTCGTCGGTCCCGAGGAGCGTGGCGAAGATCTCCCACGGGGGGCGGTCGATGGGAAACCCCGACAGCTCGAGCGAGCCTCCCGCCACCGGGTGCTCCCCGGGCTGCGATGACGCCAGCTCGAAGGTGAGGTCGATCCACGCCCCGGGTGCCTGGTACCCCATCGACACGAACATGGCGCCGGCCAGGATCAAACACCGCACCGGAAACGCCGTCACCGGCCCGTCCACCGGCATCGGCCCGGTGAGGGTGAGCGGCGCCGACTGCAGCCAGGCGAGACGGAGGATGCAGTCGTCGATGCTGGGCGGCGCCTCCTCCGGGTCGTCGACGATCAACGCCGAGCCGAATCCCCGCACGAGAACCTGATCATCCCCGCGCTGGAGAACCATCGCGGTGGCGAGCCCGTACGCAAACATGGTGAAAACGGCCACCTCCGGAGACGGCTCGGTGCGTGACATCACCTCCCACTCGCCGGCGGCGAGCACGTCGAAGACCTCGTCACAGGGAAGGGCCGCGATCAGAGTGGCCCCGGAGGCGTCGGCTGAGGCGACGAGCACCTCTGGTGGAAGGTAGATGCCCGGGATGAGGGTAGGCCCCGGCGGCAGGCCGATGGCAGGCACCACGAGCGGCGTCTCCGAGCCCGGCGGCAGCGTTCCCGTCGGCCCGCCGCCACCCGGATCGCCGCCGCCGCTGCACGCGGATGCGACCAAGACGACCACGAGCGCGTGTGAGCGGAGCCGCATCAGTACTCGTACTCCATCCTGGGGCAGCGAGCATCCTCGGTCACCCACTTGATCGGGTAGGTGAGGTTGGCGAAGGGCATGCTCTCCCCGGCCATGAGGAGCTCAACCGTCCCGGCCGGCCGGGAGATGCTGCCATTGTGGGGCCTCACCCCCTCGTTGCGGTCCAGCCAGCTGAGATCGAGCATCATCAGCCCGCTGATGTAAGGGTCGGGAGCCGTCACCGGGAACGGCTGCGGTTCGGCGGCGGACGGGTTCACCAGGAAGTTGATCTGCTCGTTCACCATGGAAACCGCCGCCGGAAAACCCTCGCCGGACAGCCACTCGGTAACGAAGGCGAAGAACTCCTTGTTCCAACTGCCGAAGCCGCCTCGGCCCTTCCACGGACCCCCGGGACCGGTGCACGAGTAGATGTCGACGAAGACGGGGAGCGTGAGGTAGAGCAGGAACACGTCGGCGGCGCCTTTCGCGATGAAGATGTCGCTGCCGTGGTAGGTGACCCGGGCGACCCGGCTCGCAGAGGGCAGCCCGGCACGCTTGAGGGCGTCGAGGGCGAGATCGATGGTCGCCCCCCTCCAATCCCAGATGTTCGACAGGTTGAGCGGGAGCGAGGCCTGGTCGAGCTTCACGGTGATGCGCACCGACCCCTCAAGCTCACGGCTGCCGGGCTCGGGCGTGAACTTCTCGTGGGGCGGGCGCATTTCCACCCTGGAGACGCCGGACGACCCGAGCACCTCACCCTGTTGGAACTTGTGGGAGTCGCCGGAGACTGCGGTGAGGTACCGGCCCCCCTCCTGGATTCGTCCGACGTGCTGTTCGCCGCTCCACTTCACCGTGAATCCTTCCATGACGTCGCTCCGGGGGAGGTCGATGCCCGCCAGTGACCAGCATTCGAGACGCTTCCCGGTGAGGCTCGAGTTGAAGCGAGTGCGCGCCTCCAAGATCATGTGCTTGTCGGTCTCGTCTGCCTGGTGTCCGAAGTGGGTCTGCCACTGCCCGGTGCCGCCGGAGGCGTGCACCAGCTCGATCTCGGCGCCGAGGAGGAGCAGCACCACCCCGAGGACGGATGCGATGAGGACGGCACGCCCCTTCACTTTGCTGAAGCGCTCGAGTGCGGAATTGACCTGTGGGCTCAGCACCCGATCCTTGACCGTGTCGGTGAGGTGCTCACCGAGCGGGTTGGACGTAGCGACATCGAGATAGTTGCGCGGTCCCTTGAGCGCCTCCAGCAGGGTGATCAGGTCCTTGCAGACTTCCGCCCCGGCGAAGGGCGCGGCCCCTTCGCCGAAGAAGGCCGGGGTGTGGGCCCCGGCGGCGTCGACGAGCGCCTCGACGGGGACCAGCTCCACGCTGGTGGCGTGAGCTACGACGAGCAGGGTCTGCAAAGGGTCGAGGATCACCTCGTCGGGATCGGCCCCCGGATAGAGCACGTGGCCGCGGCTCGCAGCCAGTGCCCGCACCGCAGCACCGGCGACCCGGGACTCCCCGGGAGCATCCGTCCCCTTACCCCAATCGCCGAGCGCGGCCAGGAGCTCACCGGGCTCGATCTCCCCCTCCTCGGGGTACCCGAGGTCGGCGAGCAACCACACCACCTCCTGTGGCGTGTAGTGGGTGTCGGACCGTACGGCGTCGGTGAGCTCGGTGACCAACTCTGCATAGACGACGGCGTCCTCGAGGACCACGCCGTCGGGTGCGGCGACGAGGGCGCCGTCCGGGGACACCAAGGGGATACCGCTGCGACGCAGCAGCTCGCCGACGGCGGCGCGGGCAACCCGAGGCTCGCCGGTAAGGATGAACTCGACGAGCAGCATCCCGGCGGAGGCGGGATCGGCGGGAAGGCGTGCGGCGACCGCCTCGAGATCGGCCGCCGTGACCGGGGCGATCGCGCTGCGCGACGGCGACTCGTCGGTCTCCTGAGCCCCGAGGGGTGTCGGGACGATGATGAACCCCGCGAGCAGCGCGCCAACGACGAAGAGCGACCCCCACCGAATCCACCCAGTGCCGAACGGACTCATCGCCGTGACCTCATTGCTCACCACCCTGGACTTGGGAGGATCGTATCAACTCACCGATCGGAGGGTCCGAAGTGTTCAATGTCCAACTGTGCGCCCCACTGTGAATTCCGCTCCTCAGCCGAGTTCGTCATCCCCGTGCGGCCTATTGGCGAGCTGACTCGGGAATGCTCTCGCTGGAGAGCGGTAGCCCACGGACAAGCGACTCGAAGCCAACGTCCGACTCACGACATCCATCTCCGACCCCGTTCTGATACCGCCTGAGACGACTC
>DNGH01000002.1 GCA_003486285.1 Actinomycetota bacterium | reverse complement strand
TCGATGCCGTTGTGGACCATCTTCACGAAGTGGCCGGCGCCACCCGGGCCGACCCACGAGCAGCATGGGGTGCCGTCGGTGACCTTGGCGGCGATCCCCTGCAGGAGCGGGGCCACGGTGGGCCACGCCGCAGGATCGCCCCCGGGCATGATCGAGGGACCATGGCGGGCGCCCTCCTCGCCCCCCGAGATGCCGGCGCCGACGAAGTGGACTCCGGAGGCGCCGAGCGACGCCACGCGCCGCGCCGTGTCCTCGTAGTGGCTGTTGCCGCCATCGATGACGACGTCGCCGGGATCGAGGTGCGGCAGCAGTTCCGCGACCACCTCATCGACCGGAGTTCCCGCTTTCACCATCAGCAGGATGCGCCGCGGCCGGGACAGGCCCGCCGCCAATCCGGCGATGGTGTCCGCCCCGGCGATGGTGGTCGACGCGGCGGGACCGGCGAGGAATTCCGCGGTGCGCTCGGCGGTGCGGTTGTAGACGGCGACGCGGAACCCGTGGTCGTACAGGTTCAGGGCCAGGTTCTGGCCCATCACGGCGAGGCCGATCAGGCCGATGTCGGCGGGCATGGGCTCTCCGGTCGGGAGCCGTCAGGCTAACTGTGGCTGGAGACCGACACCCGCATCGCCATCTCCGTCTGTTCCGGGCGATTCGGGAAGGGCTGACTCACACCGGTGGAGCGGAAACCCACCTTCTCGTAGGCGGCGATCGCGGGGGCGTTGGCGGCGTTCACCCACACCAACAACTCGGGGTGGCCCTGGTGTCGGCACCATTCGATCGCGGCCTCGAGGAGGGCGGTGACCACACCGCGGCGGCGGTGCGACGGGTCCACCCACACCGACACCAGCTCGGTCGCTGCGCGCACCAGGACGACACACATGCCGATCCACGTATCGCCCTCGCCGGCGATGAAGCACGCGCTGCTCGTACTCGGCGTGGCGCGGTGACGCCACTCCGCGTCGGGCAACGCCGCGGCCTCGGCCAGGGTCCCCGAGAAGGCATCCGGGGAATCGGCGAGCGCGGCGAGACGAATCCGGCGCAGTCGCTTCCGGTCGTCAGGCGTGGTCCGGTGGATCTCCACGGCCGGCATTGTGACCAAAGCCGTTACCAGTTGCCGGTTACCGGTTACCCGCGTCTTGATCTGTCTGGTAGCGGGCAGCCGGTAGCTGGCCGCTCTCGGCTCACGGCAGCGGAGGCAGCTCGCCCCCACCGAGCCACGCCTCGAAGAACTCGCCGAGGTCGCGTTCGGACACCTCCTCGGCGACGGCGATGAAGTCGGCGGTGGCGGCATTGCCGTAGCGATAGCGGTCGTGCCAGGTGGTGAGGATGGCGCGCATGGTGGCGTCCCCCACCTCGCGGCGCAGGGCGTGCAGGGTCAGCCCGCCGCGCCAGTAGACGCCGAGCCCGAACAACTCCGCGATCCCGGGGTCGGCGATGGGGCGCAGGTCCTGGCCAGCGAGCATGGTGTGGAGGTTGTCGACGTAGCCCTCCATGAAGGCGCTCCCGTGCTTCTCCTCGAGCCACAGGAACTCGCCGAACGTGGCGAAGCCCTCATTGAGCCAGATGTCCTGCCAGGTGGCCGGGGTGACACTGTCGCCGAACCATTGGTGGACGAGCTCGTGGGCGACCACCTCCTCGGCATCGAACCCGGCGCCCATCATCGTCATGGTCTGAGTCTCCATCGCGGCGGGGAATTCCGGGACCACGACGTGGCCGTACTCGGTGAATGGAAACGGGCCGAACCATGAGGCGAACAGGTCGAGCATCTCGGGAACCAGCCGGAACGAGGCCGGAACCGGCGTTCCGGCGGGCAGGTAATCGCGCAACTCGACTCCCGCGGGGCCGGGTTGCTCCACGCGGTCGTAGCGGCCGACGACGAGCACGGCGAGGTACGTCGCCATAGGCTCGTCCATCTCCCAGGAGAACGTGGTCAGGGCGGCGCTCTCGGTGGTGCTCACCAGTTCGCCGTTGGCCACCGCCGTCAGGCCCGCGGGCACGGTGGCGATGATGTCGAAGCTGGCCTTGTCCGACGGGTGATCGCTGCCGGGAAACCAGGTGTGAGCCGCGTTGGGCTCGGCGAATACATACGCGGCGTCGCCGACGACCGTCCATCCCGCGTTGATCCCGATCGAGTCGACCCCCACCGTGCTGGGGGCACCGTGATACTCGACCGAGATGGTGAAGGCTTCGCCTGCCGGGACCGGTGCCGCCGGGGTGACCGTGACTTCGTCGCCGCGGCGCTCGAAGGTCGCCGCGGCGTCGTCGACCTGCAGGGCGTCGATCGTCATCCCCAGCAGGTCGAGGGAGAAGGTGGCGAGATCGGCGGTGGCGGTCGCCTCGATGACCGTGGTCGCGGTGGTGAAGGTGGCGAGGGACTCGTCCACCGTGACGGTGATCGTGTAGTGGTCGACATCGAAGCCGGCATTGCCCAGGTCGGGGAAGTAGGGGTCGGGCAGCACGGTTTCGCCGGTGGGGGGGGTCGAGGTGGTGGTTCCCGGGACCGTGCCGACCGTGGTCGAGGTGGTGGCGCCCGGGACGGTGCTGACCGTGGTCGCCGCGGTCGTGGACCCGCCGGGTTCGGCCCCGCCGCCGCAGGCGGCCAACAGGAGCAGCAGGGCGAGCGCGGACCAGCGCGGAAGGTGGGGCATGGGGAGGCGACGATACCGCTGCCGGGACCATGTGGAGTCGCGGGTGATACCGTCGCCTCCGTGCGATTCCGGGTATCACTCGTGTTACGGCGGGCGATCGAGGCCGCCCGCGAGGCGCTGACGCGCCTCGATGCCGATCAGGTGCCGGCGTCGTTGCGCCCCGTGGTGCGCGCCTCGTCGGCGCTCACCCCTCCTCTCGAGGCGCTCCTATTGCGTGAGCTGGACTCGCTGGGCTGGTTGCGCGACAAGGCGGCGGCGCAATGGGGCGGAGCCGAGGATGCGCTCGTCGGCGAGGGCTCGGACCGGGCCTCTGCCCTATTCCTGCTGCGGCCCGAAGGCTGGGCGCCGGAGCTGGTGCGGCTGGCCTGGGGGGGTGGCTTCGGATCGGGGGCCGCCGCCGGCGACAAGGCTGCCGGCACCGCGGAGAAGGCGAAGGCCGAGAAGAGCGAACTCCGCGACAAGCTGCGCCAGATCGGGCGTGAGCGGGACGAGCTGCAGGCCGAGGTGCGGCGCCTGGAGCGCGCCGCCGCCGAACCGGCTCGGAGCGAGCAACAGGGCGTCGCCCGCTGGCGTGCCCGCCTCGCCGAGACCGAGGCAGGCCACGCCGAGGTGGCATCCGCGATGCAGGCACGAATCACCGAGTTGGAGGGCGACGCCGCCAAGTTGCGCGAGTCGGTCAAGAAGGAGCGCCAGGGGCGGGCCCGGGCGGAGAAGAAGCTCGACGAGCATCGCATCACGCCGGGATGGGTGCGCGGCGGAGCGGACCTGGCGCGGCTCCTCGACCAACTGGCGGCGGCGGCGGTGCGGGTGATCCCGGAGAACGAGGTGGTGGCGGGGAGGAGCGCGCTGCGGCTCCCGGAGGGGGTCCGCCCCGACGGCGCCGATGCCGTGGAGTGGGTCCTCGCCCGATCCGGTCCCAAGCACATCCTGGTCGACGGTTACAACGTGGGGCTGGCCCTGGCGGCGGGCAAGGCCGCCGAGGTCAGGGCCCGTCTCGAGCCGGTGCTGGGACGGATCCGTACCGTGGCCCGCCCCCCGCGCAGCGTCACCGTCGTCTACGACTCGAGCATCGAGGCTTCGCGCACCGGCGGGGTCGCCGGGGTGGCGGTGCACTTCGCCCCACCCGGGATCACCGCCGACGACGTGATCGTGGGGATGGCAGCCACGGCCGGCACCGTGGTGATCAGCAATGACCGCGAGGTTCGGGAGCGCTCCGAACGGGCCGGCGCCCTGGCCCTGTGGGCCGAGGCCCTCGTCGCCTGGGCGCGGCGCCGCAGATAGGCAAGTCCGTTACCCGTTACCCGTTACCCGTTACCCGGTTTCTGTCACACCCCCTCCGTACCTTGTGTCGCGACACCCCGGAGGAGGGTCGAACGATGCAAATCGATTGCGACGAGTGCGTGATGCAGAACACCACGGCCTGTAAGGACTGCGTGGTGGGACATCTGCTCCACGACCTGCTGGGGCCGATCGAGGTGGATCGGGACCAGGCGGTGGCTCTGGAAGTCCTGGCCGATGCCGGCCTGGTCCCACATCTGCGCCTCCTGCGCCGCGCCGCCGGGGACTGAGTGCGTCTGCCGGCGGGAACGGGCTTACCCTCGCCGGACAGTGGTCCTCTGGGAGAACCTTCAGGCGGTCCTGGCGCAGCGTGGCGTCGCCGGCTTCGGGGTGACCACCGCCGCTCCCTTTCCGGAGATGGCGGCGCGCCTCGAGGACGCGGTGGCATCGGGACGCTCCGCAGGGCTGCCCTTCACCTTTGGCGACCCCGCCACCGCCGCCGACATCCGCGTCTCGTTCCCCTGGGCGAGTCGCCTGGTGGTCGTCGCCACTTCGTATCTGCCGGCGGCGGGGTCGCCGGGGGCGGGAGTGCCCGGCCGAGCCCGCATCGCCCGGTTTGCCACCCGCGATCACTACCGGCCGCTGCGTGAGGCGCTCGAGGCGGTGGCGGGACTGCTCACCGCGGCCGGTCATCGCGCCGCGGTGGTGAGTGACGACCATCGCCTCGTCGACCGGGCCGCCGCGGTGCGCGCCGGAGTCGGCTGGCCGGGCAAGAGCACCCTGGTGCTCGTTCCCGGTGCCGGCCCCTGGGTGCTGCTCGGCAGCGTCGTCACCGATGCCGAGCTTCCGGTCAGTGAGCCGATGCGGCGCACCTGTGGGACGTGTGTGGCGTGCCTGCCGGCGTGTCCCACCGGCGCCATCGTGGCCCCCGGAATGCTCGACGCGCGCCGGTGTCTGGCGGCGGTGCTGCAGAGTGCCGGGTGGATCCCACTCGAGCTGCGCGCCGCGGTGGGGGACCGGCTCTATGGGTGCGACGACTGCCTGGAGGCGTGTCCTCCGGGCGATCGCGCGCTCGCCACCGCCACCGCAGAACAGGGGAGCGTGGACGTGTCGCGTCTGTTGGCGATGGACGACGCCACGCTCCGGGCCGAGTTCCCGCACTTCTACGTGCCCCGCAATTCGGGCCGTTGGCTGCGGCGCAACTGCCTGGTGGTCCTGGGTAACACCGGGGGTGCGGCGGCGATCGGAGTGCTCGCCGGATACGCCGGTCACCGCGATTCGATGTTGCGGGGTCATGCCGTCTGGGCCCTCGGCCGGATCGACGACCCCCGCGGGCGCGGGGTGCTGACGCGGGTGGCGGCCAGCGATCCCGATGCCGCGGTGGTCGCCGAAGCCGCCACCGCCCTGGCCGGTACCCTGACCGGGTGATCCTGGTCGCCGACGTCCACGGCGCCTTCGACCAGCTGTCCCGGGTGGCCGCCACCGGGGAGCCGTTGCTGATCCTCGGCGATCTCCTCAACATCGTGGACCACCGCACCCACGAGGGGATGCTGGCCGAGGTGGTGGGCCGCGACGTCGTCGGGCGGCTCGCCGAGTTGCGCGCCCGGGGCGAGCGCCGCCAGGCTCGGGAGTTGTGGCAGATGCTCCACGCCGGCCGCGAAGCGGAGATTCGCCTGCGTCTCGATGCCCTGACCGAGGTCGCCTACGGCGAGATGGCGGTGGCGCTGCGCGGTGCCGAGGCCTATGTCACCTTTGGGAACGCGGACCGGCCGGATCGCCTCGTGGCGCATCTTCCCGCGGGATGCCGTTTCGTCGACGCTGAAGCCGTGGAGATCGAAGGATGGCAGGTCGGCTTCATCGGTGGTGGCGTCCCCGGGCTCGGCGTCCCCGGGGAGGTGGCCGAGGACGAGATGCAGCGCAAGCTGTCGGGCCTGGGGCGGGTGGATGTGCTCTGCACCCACGTCGCCCCGGCGGTACGCCCGCTGAGCACCGATGTCATCGGGGGGCGCCGCAAGCAGTCGCAGGCGGTCCTCGACTACATCCTCGAGCACCGGCCGCGCTGGCACTACTTCGGTGACATCCACCAGCCGCAGGCGCTGCGGTGGCGCGTCGGGGACACCAGGTGCTGCAACGTCGGCTACTTCCGCGCCACCGGGCGTGCGCTGCGGCACGTGCCATGACCGACGACTCCGGCGTCGACCTGGATCGGCTCGCCGCGGCGTACTCGCATCGCGGGGAGGCGGCGGCAGCGTTGCGGGCCGTCCAGGCCGCCGACGCCACCCATCTCGGGCCGGCGATGCTCGCCGTGGACGTCGGTGGTGGTGACGGCAGGCATGCCGCGGTCTTCTCCCGCCGGGGAGCGACCGCGCTCGTGGTGGACCGATCGCAGGCGATGGCACGGGCGGCGAGAGCGTCCGGTGTCTCCGCCGTGGTCGGGGACGGCGCCGCCCTGCCGCTGGCAGACGGGACCGCCGACCTCGTCTACTTCCATCTCTCCATCCATCACGGTCCCGCCGAGGTGTGGCTTGCCGAGGCCGGGCGCATCGTTCGCCCCGGGGGACGGGTATGGGTGTGGACCCTGTCCCGGGAGCATCTGCGGACCTCCTTCCTGGCACGCTGGTTTCCGCGGGTGGCCGAACTCGACGAGCAGCGCTTCCCCGATCCCGACGACCTCGCTGCGGCGATGCGGCGGCTGGGCCTGATCGACCTGGAGCAGGAGGCGGTGACCGAGGAGGTGACGCGGAGCGCCGGGGCCTGGGTGGCGGCGGTGCGGGCCGGGTTCGTGTCGACGCTCCACCTCCTCGATCCTGCGGAGATCGAGGCGGGACTGGCGGCCTTCACCGTGGCGCATCCCGACGCCGCCGCGCCGGTGCGGTACTCGCTCGGTTTCCGGCGGGTGTCTGCGATGCGGCCGTCGCTACCCTCGTGACCGTGGAAGGCACCGTTCGCACCTCCGAGACCAGCGCCCCGCCCGAGGCCGTGTTCGCCGTCGCCGCCGACATCGCGGCCTATCCGGAGTGGGCCAGCGGCGTGGCTGCGGTCGAGGTGCTCGAGCGTGACGATGCCGGGTGGGTCCGCCGTGCCCGCTTCGAGATCGACGGGTTCATCAAGCGCATCTCCTACGAGCTGGTCTACGAGTACGACGCCCCTCACCGCATCTCGTGGCGCGCGGTTCCGGGTGACGACATCCGCGAGATGGAGGGCTACTACGAGTTCCGCACACGCGACGAGGGCACGGAGATCGTCTATGCCCTGCGCGTCCAGCCGGCATTCGTGATCCCCGGGTTCCTCCGCCATCAGGCGGAGCGGCAGATCGTTCATTCCGCGTTGCGGGGCCTGCGCCGACGCGCCGAGGAGAGCCTCGAGGCGAGATGAGGGTCCTGCTCATCACCGGCAAGGGCGGGGTCGGCAAGACGACGGTGTCGGCGGCAACCGCCCTGCTCGCCGCGGACCGGGGGCACCGCACCCTGGTGATGTCCACCGACCCGGCTCACAGCCTGGCCGACGCGTTTGCGGTGGAGTTGGGCGACGAACCCACCGACGTCGTCCCGGGACTGCTCGGACAGCAGATCGACGCCCAGCGCCGATTGGAGAGCCATTGGGGGACGGTGCGCGACTACCTCGCCGAGCTCTTCGACTGGGGAGGCGCCGGCGGCATCGCTGCCGAAGAGTTGGTCGTCTTCCCTGGCATGGACGAGCTGTTTGCACTGGCCGAGGTCCAGGACCACGTCAGTTCGGGGAAGTTCGACACGATCGTCGTGGACTGCGCCCCGACCGCGGAGACGCTGCGGCTCCTCAGCCTCCCGGACGTGCTCGGGTGGTACATGCAGAAGCTGTTTCCGATGGAGCGTCGCGTTGCCCGGGTGGTGCGGCCGGTGCTTTCCCGGGTGATGTCGATGCCGTTTCCCGGCGACGACGTGTTCCAGGCGGGAGAGGGGTTCTACGGGCGGATCGAGGGAGTGCGCCGGGTCCTGGCCGACCCGGAGGTGACCAGCGCCCGGCTGGTGATGAACCTGGAGAAGATGGTCGTCGCCGAGGCGCGGCGCACCTATACCTACCTGGGCTTGTTCGGCTACGCCGTCGATGCCGCCGTGGTCAACCGGATCATCCCGGATGCGGTGGTCGATCCCTACTTCAAGCGCTGGCGGGAGTTGCAGTCCGAGCACCTCGCCACCGTCGAGGACGCCTTCTCCGACCTGGCGCTGCTGCGGCTGCGCCTGTTCGACGAGGAGATGGTCGGAGTGGACAAGCTGCGCATCGTCGGTGAGGAGTTGTACGGCGACCGTGACCCCACCGCCCGCCTCGCCACGAACACCCCGTTCCGGATGTTCGACTCCGACGACGAGGTGGTCCTGGCACTGCGGCTGCCCCTGGCGGAGCGCGGTGAGGTCGATGTCGTGCGCCACCACGACGAGGTCTACGTCACGGTGGGGCCGTATCGGAGGTCGCTGCTGCTCCCCGACTCGCTGCGGCGCCGTGAGGTGACCGGAGCCCGGCTCACCGAGGGGGAGTTGTGGATTCGGTTCGGGGTGCGCCGTGGATGAACCCCAAGATCTCCACGAGATCAGCGAGGCCGCCCGGCGGGGACTGCAGCGCGCCGGTGTGCACCTGATGAAGGCGGCCATCGAGGTCGTCGCCGGGATCGGGGCGTTCCTCGAGGAGATCAACTCCGCGTCCTCCCATGAGGACGAGCCGGACGCGGGTCCGCAGCGCATCGAGTTGGAGTAGGGGCGAGGGGCTAGGTCCCGTGCGATTCGGGCATCGGGTGAGGGCGAAGCATCCTATATCCTCAGCGGACACCACTCAGATTTCCACATATCGGGATGGTGGGATCGCCCGCCGAGTAGCCTGGGTGCCATGGACGTGATCGCCGTGGATTGCGGGGGGAGCAACGTCCGCGCCGCCCCGGCCACCGCCGCCGGGGTCCTGGGAACGGTGACCCGGGGGATCGCGCCCGAGGACCTTGCCGACCTCCCCGCCGTGATCACCGGGTTGATCGGGGACCCCCGGTCGGCCCGAGCCGTCGGGGTGGGAGTGGCGGGGCTGGTCGACGCCGCCACCGGGACCCTGCTCTGGTCCCCGCACCGCCGGGGCCGCGAGATCCCTCTCGGCGCCGAGATCTCGCGGCGTCTCGGGCTGCCGGTGATGGTGGACAACGACGCCAATCTGGCGGCACTGGCCGAGGCCCGGCTCGGGGTCGGCGCCGGTCATCGCATGGTGCTGATGGTGACCGTGGGCACCGGCATCGGCGGCGGCCTGGTCATCGACGGGGAGATCGAGCGCGGCCGCGGGCACCTCGGTGAGATCGGACACATGGTCCTCGATCCCGGGGGGCCGGAGTGCGCCTGCGGGCGCGCCGGGTGCTGGGAGGCTCTGGCCTCCGGGCGGGCGCTGGATCGCGCCGCCCGGGCCTGTGCCGCGGCGCCGAACGGGATGCTGGCGGGGAGCGACGACGCCGATGGCGCCGACCTGGTCGCCGCAGCCGAAGCCGGAGACGCCGCGGCCGGTGCGGCGATCGAAGCCGTGGCGCGTGCCCTGGGACGCGGCCTGGCGGTGCTGGTTGCGGTGCTCGACCCGGATGTGATCGTGGTGGGAGGTGGAGTGGGAACTCTGGGGGCGCGACTGCTCGATCCGGCGCGGCGCGCGATGATGGAGGCGATGCCGGGCGCCGAACACCGCAGGGAGACCCCGGTCCTTGCCGCCGGGTTCGGGTCCGACTCGGGTCTGGTGGGAGCTGCGCTCGTCGCGGGAGGAACAAACCATGACTGATCGGAAAATATGGCGGACCGCGCTCGACGCGGTGCTGCCCTCAGGAAAGCTGCTCTACCGGCTGGCGATGGACGCCCGGGTGCCAGGTCGCACCCGGATGCTGGCACTGGCGGCACTGGCCTACACGGTGCTGCCCATCGATCTGATCCCCGACACGATTCCGGTTCTCGGCAAGATCGACGACTTCGGGCTGGTGGCGATCGCCGTGGTGCGTCTGGTGCGCGATGCCGGGCCGGAACTGGTCGGCGAGCACTGGGACGGTGACGCCGCCACCCTCGAGGCGTTTCTTGGGGCCGTCGACATCCTCGACTCCCTCATCCCGAACGGGATCCGGCGCCTGGCGGCCCTGGTGGATCGATGAACTCGGGCAGGATGCTCTTCGGCAGCCTGCTCGCCGCCGTCGGGGTCGTCTTCCTGCTCGACTCTGCCGGGGTCGTCGATGGTGGCGACCTGATCGCGGGATGGTGGCCGGTGGCCATCGTCGCGCTCGGGATCTTTCAGGGTTCGGCCGGTACGGCGACGCGTCGTAGCGCGACCGTCTTGGTCGTCGTTGGTCTCGGCCTGCTCGCGGTCACCTCGGGAGTGCTCGGCTCGGAGGCGTGGAGCTACGTCTGGCCGGTGGCACTGGTGCTGATCGGAGTGTGGATCCTGCTCGGGTGGGGACGGCGCTACGGATCCCGCCCCGCCGACGACGAGGTGGTCGACGGGATCGCGGTGCTGGGTTCGGCGCGTCTCGCCACGCGGTCACAGACCTTTCGCAGGGCGTCGGTGACCTCGATCCTCGGCGGCGTCACGCTCGACCTCACCGAAGCCCTTCCCGTGGCGGGTGGGGCCCACATCTCCATCACCAGCCTGCTCGGGGGAGTGACGGTGCTGGTGCCGCAGGGATGGCTCGTCGAGATCCGCGGACTTCCGATCCTCGGGAGCTGGGACGACACCACCGATCGTGCCGCCGTCGGACCCAACCCGCCGCGCCTCGAGATCCAGGTGCTGGTGGCACTGGGGGGCATCGAGGTGAAGCACCCCAGGCGGTGGCGGTAGGAACCGCCACCGGCTACCCGCTGCCAGCTACCCGCAGGAAATTCCCGGCCGCAATCGACCCCTGGTGACGGGTCTGGGGGGACGAGCGACGAGCGACGGGGAGCGGGCGACGGGCGACGAGTGACGATCTGGCGGGCAGCGGG
>DNGH01000237.1 GCA_003486285.1 Actinomycetota bacterium | reverse complement strand
CGTGGTGAGCGCCAGGTAGCCCCAGACCAGGCGCCCGCCGCGCCCTGAACCGACCGGGGGCAGGGGTTCGCGCCCCGACCGCAGCGGTTCGCCGCGCTGCCGCCGCAGCAGCCACCCCGCGATCGCCACCGCCACGACGACGAGCACCATCAGCACGGTCGCCGACACCAGGACCCGGTGGAAGGCGGCCGGATCGGCGGAACGCGCCAGGTCGCCGAAGATGCGCGTGGTGATGGTGGGGAATCCTGCCGGAACCCCCAGCACCGCGGGCACCCCGAAAGAGTTGAGCGAGACGACGAAGGCGAGCAGGGTCCCGCCGGCGATGGCGGGAGCGAGCAACGGCAGCGTGACGGCGCGCAGCGACGCCCCCGGGGTGCCGCCGGAGATGCGGGCGGCCCACTCCAACTCGGGCCGAGCCCGCGTCGTCAGCGCCGCCGCCGTGACCAGGTAGACCAGCGGTGCGGCGTGCACGGCCAGCACCATGACGATCCCGACGGGTCCAAACAGGCCGGGGAGGTGCCAACCGAGGACGTCGGAGGTGAGGCCGCCGGGTCCAAAGGCGCGGGTCCATGCCAGCGCCGAGACGAAGGGCGGCACCAGCAGCGGAAGCAGGAACGCCACTCGCAGGCCACGCCACCGGCGCGACCCGCTGCGTTCGGTCACCAGCGCGGCGCCGACCCCGATCACCGCGGCCAGCACTGCGGCCAGGGTCGCGGTGACCAACGAATTGCGGATCGCCTCACCGTCGATCCCCGCACCCGCACCGGCGGTGTCGAAGGTGGTGCGCACCAGGTCGAACAGCGGGAATCCCACCAGGGCGACGACGGCGAGGAGCAACGGGACCGCAGTCACCGGCCCCGGAAGCAGCCGGTCAGCCTCCGAAGATGGCGCGGAATGCATCGAGCAGCTCCTGCTGGCGATCGAAGGCGAGGGCCCAGTCGAGGGTGAGTTGCGGGCCGCGATCTCCCGGCATGACCGTCGGGTCGATCGGCAGCCACCCACTGGCCGCGATCGTCTCCTGTCCGGTGCGTCCCAGCACGAACGAGACGAACTCGGTGGCAAGCGGGCTGGCTCCGGTCACCGCGATCGGGCTGTACACCGCGATCGCGCCGGGGGCGGGCCAGACGATCTGGAGCGGTGCTCCGTCGGCGAGAGCATCACGGGCGATGCGATCGATCGTGATCCCGGCGGCGTACTGGCCCTCGGCGACTCCGGTGACGACGTCACCCGGCGCCGCCACCACCGTGGCACCGGCGTCATGAAGGCGCTGCAGGTAGTCGAGCCCGTACCGATCGTCCAGGGCGAAGAACGCCAGGGCGGCGAACCCGGACCCGGCAAAGGCCGGATCGGGGATGGCGGCGCCACCGTCACCGGCTGCCACCACCAGGTCGTCCCACGACTCGACCGCGACCGCAGCGCGGTGCTGCACCACCACGAGGCTGACGATCCGGGTCCCCCAGAACCGCTCCTCGCGGAACTCCGCCGGCACCGCCGTCGCATCGGGCGTAGCTGGGAGCAGCAGACCCTGGGCATCGAACTGCTGCATCGACAGCGGATCGGTCAGCCACAGCACGTCGGCTCCGATGCCATCGCCGCGTAGATCGGCGGCGATGCGTGCACTCAACTCCCCGGTGGGGGCGCGGAACACGGCGACATCGACGTCGGGATGCTCCGCCTCGAAGGCGGCCACCACCGCATCGACGGTGTCCTGCGTCACCGAGGTGTAGAGCACGATCGTGCTCGGGGCGCCATCACCGCAGGCGGGGAAGAGGAGGGCCAGTGACATGGCGAGGGTGACGGTGCGGCGCATCGACCACTACTCCAGCATCACCGCGGGGCCGGGGTGCGTCAGGCGGGTGTTCACCATCTCCAGGTGACGCATCGTGTACTTGCGGAGATGCCCCAGGCCCACCGGGTCGAGGCGGTCGCAGACCCAATCCCAGTGCATCGCCACCACGTCGCCCGGTGCCACCGCACCCGCCAGGCTGAGGCCCTCGGAGCCCAGGTTGACGGTCTCGGGCCGTTCCAACCCGAGGTAAAGGTGATGCCCGTCCCATTGCAGCGGCTGCGAGGTCACCACCGCGGACTCCCCGGCGACGGCCATGACTGTTCCCCAGCGGATTCGACAGCGGTCCAGGATCTCGAGCGGCTCCGCACTCTCGGCGCTCAGCAGCCCCACCCAGGGATAGACGGCGAACACATGAAAGGAATGGTGCGGGACCCCGCCCGCCGGGATCGCCTCCTCGAAGAAGCCCCAGCCCCCACCCATGCGGCGGCGGAAGCCCTCGTCGAGCACCCTGGCGAAGGCGCCGACATCGACCCGATCCAGGATCGGGTTGCCCACCCAGTAGGCCTCCACCAGACGGCGATCGAACGGGTCGCGGATTCCGGTGACGTTCGCCATCACCGTGAGGTACGGCAGCGGCCCATGGAACGCCCTGGCCAGTTCGGCCAGGCCGGGATCGGTGATCCCCGCCGCGGCGTACTCGATCAGGACCCGCGCCTCATCAGGCCCGCAGTAGCCCCGCTGATTGGGCGGATACGCGTAGCGAGCAAAGAGCTGGAGACCGTCGATCGGTGGTGCTCCCACATCGAGAGGTTATGCCGGTGCCGCCGCCGAGGCCTCCCACCACCAGCCACCAGGCGCCGGCCAGAGGTCACAA
>DNGH01000077.1 GCA_003486285.1 Actinomycetota bacterium | reverse complement strand
GGCAACTTCTCCTTCGGCGACTACTTCAAGGAGAAGGCCATCCCCTGGGCGTATGAGTTCAGCACCGAGGTGCTGGGCTTCGATCCCGAGCGACTGTGGTTCACGGTGCACCAGAGCGACGACGAGGCGGCGGCGCTCTGGATCGACCAGGTCGGGGTCCCGGCGAAGCGGGTGCAGCGACGCGATCGCGACAACTTCTGGCAGATGGGGGTGGCCGGGCCTGCCGGACTCTCGTCCGAGTTGTTCTACGACCGGGGCCCCGCATATGGGGAGGCCGGCGGCCCGGTCGTCGACGAAGAGCGCTTCATGGAGTTCTGGAACCTCGTGTTCATGCAGTACGTCCAGGACGAGCCCTATCACGTGGTCGGAGACCTTCCGGCGAAGTCCATTGACACCGGTTCCGGCCTGGAGCGGGTCGCCCTCCTCACGCAGGGAGTCGAGAACGTCTTCGCCACCGACCTGGTGCAGACCGTGCTCGCCGCCGGCGAACGCGCCACCGGAGTGCGGTACGGCGCGTCGGGTGCCGCCGATGTCAGCCTGCGCATCCTCGCCGATCACGGACGGGCGATCACCTTCCTCATCGCCGACGGTGTGGTGCCCTCCAACGAGGGCCGCGGCTATGTGCTCCGCCGGCTGCTGCGCCGCGCCGTTCGCCACGCCTGGCAGCTCGGCGCGGAGCGCGCCGTGACCCCGCAACTGGTCGATGCCACCATCGCGGTGATGTCTCCCGGATATCCGGCGCTGCGCGGCGCGCGCGATGGGATAGTGGAGATGGCGGAGCGAGAAGAGATGCGTTTTCGGCGCACCCTGGAATCGGGTCACACTCTCCTTGCCGGCGAGATCGAGGGGATCGGCGAGGGAGGCGTCCTCCCCGGTGCCACGGCTTTCAAGCTCCACGACACCTTCGGCTTCCCGGTGGAGCTCACCGAGGAGATCGCCGCGGAGAAGGGCCTCGTCGTCGATCGTGGCGGGTTCGACGCCGAGATGGCGGCGCAGCGCGACCGGGCCCGGGCCGCCCGTACCAAGGCCTCCAACACCGAGGCGGCTCCGGTGTACCGCGAGATCCTGGACGCTCACGGTGCCAGCGGCTTCGTGGGGTACGAGATCCTCGAGGTCGACTCGGAGGTGGTGGCGATCGTCCGCGACGGCGCGGCCGTGGCGTCGGCTCCGGCGGGAGCGGAGGTCGAGGTCTTCTTCGCCGGCACCCCGTTCTACGCCGAGTCGGGTGGCCAGGTCGGGGACACCGGCGGCGCCGCCACGGAGACCGGGATTATGCGGATCACCGACACCCAGCTGCCGGTGCCGGGGCTGCACGGCCACCGCGGCCAGGTGGAATCGGGGAACCTCATGGTCGGCCAGCGCGCCCGCCTGTCGGTGGACGCCGGCCGGCGCGAGCGGATCCGCAAGAGCCATACCGGCACCCACATCCTCCACTCCGCGCTGCGCGAGGTGGTCGGACCGCACGTCCAGCAGGCCGGCTCGCTCGTCGAATCCGGGCGGCTCCGCTTCGACTTCTCGCACTTCGCCGGCCTCGACGAGGAGCAGATCCTCGCCGTCGAGCACCTGGCCAACGAGCGCGTCATCGAGAACTCGGCGGTGCGGGCCTATCAGGTGTCGCGCGCCGAGGCGGACGAGATGGGGGCGCTGGCATTCTTCGGCGACAAGTACGGCGAACAGGTGCGGATCGTCGAAGCCGGCGCCTACTCGCGCGAGCTGTGCGGTGGCACCCATGTGCCGACGACCGGGCAGATCGGTCCGCTCATCGTGGTGGGCGAGTCCTCGATCGGGTCGAACCTGCGCCGCATCGAGGCCTTCACCGGATCGGCCGCGTACGAGTATCTCACCGGATTGCGCCGCCAGCTCGACAACGCCGCCGGGCATCTCCGGGTGCGGCCCGAGGAGGTCGGCAATGCGGCCGCGGGCCTGGTGGCACGGACCCGGGCTCAGGAGGCGCGGATCGAGGCCTATGAGGAACAGGCACGCTCCCGGCTGGCGGCGGACATCGCGGCTGGGGCCGAGACGATCGGTGCGGCGCGCGTCGTCGTGGCCGAGGCCTCCGGGTTCAACCCGGAGGCGCTGCGCCTGCTGGCACTGCAGGTGCGCGACCGCCTCGGCTCGGGGATCGCGATCATCGGTGCGCAGCGCGACGGGAAGGCCGGACTGGTGGCGGTGGTGACCCGGGACCTGGTGGCCAAGGGGATCTCGGCTGCGACCGTGCTGGGTCCTGCGGCGAAGGTGGTCGGCGGCGGGGGCAGCCGCGACCCGGAGCTCTGCCAGGCCGGGGGACCCCACGGCGATCGTCTTGGTGATGCGCTCGCCGAGGCAAGGCGCAGCGCACGAGCCGCCGTGACCGGGTGACCGGCGGACGGGTGGTCGCCCTCGACCACGGCACCAAGCGCATCGGCATCGCCGTCAGCGATCCGCTCGGGATCACCGCCCAGCCGGTGGGCGTCGTCCCCGCCGGTGCGGAGTTCATCGCCGACCTGGGGCGCCTGATGGCGGGGTGGGAGGTCGACGTGATCGTCGTCGGCCTGCCGGTCGGCCTCGATGGCACCGAGGGGGCGGCCGCGGCGTCGGCCCGGGCCTTTGCGGCAGAGGTCGGAGCGGCCACCGGGCTCCCCACCGTCCTCTATGACGAGCGGTTCAGTACCGTGGTGGCCGAGCGGGCGATGATCGCCGGCGGGGCGCTGCCCCACTTCTCCGGGAGGCGGCTGAGAAACCGCATCAGCGCCTCTGCCTCACGCTGACGGCGAGCGCGAGCAGCCGCGAGCTGATCGAAAGGCCGC
>DNGH01000179.1 GCA_003486285.1 Actinomycetota bacterium | reverse complement strand
CCCGCCCCGTCACACCCGCGGTGCCGACTCCTCAGCGATCCTGGCGAACCAGCTTGATCCGGACGATGAGCGGGTCGTGGTCCGACACTCGATACGGCAGCGGCTCGTACAGCGCGTCCTGGGCCGGGAGCTTGAAGCTCATGTCGTAGTCCAGGATGTCGGGCTCATCCGCATTGATGTGGAACGAGGTCGCCTCGAGCACCTGCGACAGCAGCGAACTGCTGGCCAGGGCCTGGTCGAGGCTCCCCAACTGGCCGTCGAACACGTAGCCATAGGCCAGCGGACCCTCGAACAGCTGCAGCAGGTCGGTGAAGCCACCGGCCTCGAGCGTGTCCATCGGATCCTCCATCGCGTAGGAGTTGAGGTCTCCGATGATGAGCACGTCCTCGTCACGGCTGTTGGTCTGCAGCCAGTCGGCGAACTCGAGAAGCGCCTTGGACTGCGCCACCCGGGTGAGGTTGCACTGCGCCTGATGCGGATCGAACGGGTCGGCGGCTCCGCACGAAGACCCCTTCGACTTGAAGTGGTTCACCACCACGGTGAAGGCCCGGCGGTTGCCCCGATCGGACCTGTCCGAGTCGAGCGTGAAGGTCTGCGCCAGCGGCGGCCTTCCCATCGGCTCATTGGTGCCGGGGCGGAAGGCGTCGAACCTAGCATCGCGCAGCGCCACCGGGGCACCCACCGGGGTGACGGTCCGCACCCGATAGATGATCTCGTTGCGCACCGGGTAGTCGTTGTAGGCGGTGGCACCGCCGAGCGCGGTCGCCTCTCCGACCCAGGCCCAGGTGCCACGCCCGTCGGCTGCGTTCAGGGCCTCCACCAGCGTGATTACCGCGTCGTGGGCGCGGTTGCCGTCGTCGGCGCGCACGTCGTTCTCGATCTCCTGGATGCCGACAATGTCGGCGTCGAGGGCGATGATCCCTGCCACCAGCTTGTCGAGCTGGCGCTTGTACTCCGCGGCGGTGTCGGCGCCGCGGCACTCGAACACCCCGGTCGGCCCGCACACGTCGGGGCCCAAATCGAGGTGGGTGAAGAAGTTGAGGACGTTGAACGACGCCACCCGCAGGTGCCCCTGACCCAGGTCGGGTTTGGTCGGTCGTGGGTTGGCCACGATGTGAGTCGCCCCCTGGGTCGGATGGATGCGATACAGCCCGAAGGCCTGGGCGAGCACCCCGGTGACATCCTGGAGGATGTCACCGCCGCGGAACGTGTTGGTCAGGGTGAACTCGAGGCCATTCGGGTGGATCGCCGGGTCCGGATTCTGACTGGTACGGCCGTCATCCAGGGTGATCCGTGCCAGGGCGTTGGCCGTGGCCAGGGCGAAGGCGTCGGGCGAGCCCGGCTCGAACACCTGGCTCGGCTGGTACTGCCGCGCCGTGGTGATCACGATCTCCCCGAACCGATCGAAGTTGAAGTACTCGGAGATGTAGAGATCCTGCTCGAAGGCGATCAGCATCCCTTCGTACTTCTCCCAATCCGACTGCGCCGTGACCGGCATCGCCACGAGGGTGGCCGCGGGTATGTCGGCGGGATCGGCCGGACCGTGGTTCACGACCTCGGTGACGTCGGTCAGCTCGGTCATCCCGTCGAACTCGACCACGCGCCCGGTGACGGTGACCGTGTCGCCAGGGTCCACTGCGACCGCACCCGGGGCGAACACGAAGATCCCCTCCGAGGTGGCGGGGTCGCCGTCGTCGTCGCCGGCCTCCTCCTGGAGGAAGAACCCGTTGAGTTGGGTACCAGCGAAGGCATTGCCCTGGAAGTCGCCCACGACGACGGCGGTGACCTCCACGAGGGTGGCGACGAAGGGGGACGTCGTCCCCGGACCCTGGATCTCACTGATCAGACGCGGCACCGGAAAGCTTGCGGCGCAGTTGGCGACACCCGGGGTGCCATCGGGGGTCGAGAAGTTGAGGAAGGAAGTGCTCCAATCCCCGGTGGGGGCGTTGGGGCAGCGGAACACGCCCGAGGGGAAGAAGGTCCCATCGAGTCCGAACGACGCCGCGGCGCCGAATGTGGGGTCGGACAGACTGTCGCGCAGGCTCAATGAGTCGGCCTCGGCGGTCCACGGCGGGGCGGCATCGAACACGCCGTCGTCGTTACCGTCGAGGTCGGTCCCCACGCTCCCGCTGAACCCGGTCACCAGGAAGTAGGCCGCCGAACCATTCTCGAAGGTGTTGTCTGCGATGGCGGCATCGCCGGTCACTCCGTAGGCGGTGGCGCCTGCCGGGCTGATGGCCACCCAGAACCCGTCGGCCGGGATCGACCCGGTGAGGGCAATGGCGCGGTCGATCGATCCCCGTGAGATGCCGGAATCGCTCTCGATCCCGACCAGCGTGTATCCGGTGAGCGACGTCCCGGGAGTCCCCTGCACCTCGACGAACTCCCAGTCCGTGGATGCGGTGCTGACCTGGATTTCGTTGAGATAGATGGGTCCGCTTCCCGCGGCGAGGGTGGCGGGTAGCAGGGCTGCGATGAGTCCGGCTACCAGGCCGAGGATCACACTTGTTCTACGCATGGGCCCTCCCCATATCTCAGATCGCAATTGACTTGGTGCGACCATACCAAATGCCGCTGGCTACGGTCGGGGGGCGCCACCAGCTTGTTCCATCTCCGGGTGCAGGGCGGTGCCTGCGTACACTGATCCCGTCTGGTACCCGTCGAGGACTGGAACACTCTCATGGATCTCTCCCTGGTCGGCCCCGGACGAGCCGGGCTCGCCCTGGCGCTGGCATCCCGGGCCGCCGGGCATCGCATCGCCGGGGTTCTGGCCCGGGATCCGGTGTCGGCTGCCGCGGCGGGGGAGCGACTCGATGCGCCCGTGCTGGCCTGGGATGCCCCGTTGCCGTCGTGTGACCTGGTCCTGGTGGCGGTGCGCGACGACAGCATCGCCACGGTCGCCCGCCGACTCGCCGGTCACGTGGCGGCGGCCGGTGGCGTCGTCCATCTGTCCGGACTGACGCCGGTGGATGCCCTCGCCGGGCTGGGGTGCCCGATCGGATCGTTCCACCCCTTGCAGACCCTGCCGACCCCCGAGAGTGGCGCCGAGCGTCTGGTCGGTGCCTGGATCGCGGTGACCACCGACGACGGCATGCTCGCCGACGTTCTCTTCGCGTTGGCGTCATCCCTGGGTGCGCACCCCTTCGAACTCGCCGACGAACAGAAGCCCCTGTATCACGCTGCAGCCGCGGCGGCCGCCAACTTCCCGCTTGCTTCACTGGCGATGGCCGAGCGCCTGTTCACCGCGGCGGGAATCGACTTCGCCGTCGCCGGACCGCTGGTCTCCGCCGTCGTCGCCAATGCCGTCACGATGGGACCGCGGGCGGCCCTGACCGGTCCGGTGGCGCGAGGCGACGTCGGCACCGTCCGCGCCCAGGTCGCCGCGGTGGCCGCGGCCGACCCGGAGATGCTGGTTCACTTCGTGGCGATGATCCGCGCCACGGCGGCGATCGCCGGGACCAGCGATGCGATCGAAGCGGCGCTCTCGTGATCGTCGCCCACACGTTCCTGGCGGCCCGCCGGGCGCTGGCGGGGACGGTCGGGATGGTGCCGACGATGGGCTATCTCCACGAAGGTCATCTCGCCTGTGCCACCGCGGTGCGAGCGACCTCGGATTGCGTCGTGATGTCGATCTTCGTCAACCCGCTCCAGTTCAACGATCCCTCCGATCTCGCCCGCTATCCGCGGTCGTGGGATCGCGACCTCGCCCTGGCGGAACGCACCGGAGTCGACGTGGTCTTCGCGCCATCGGTGGAGGAGATGTATCCCGAGCCACCGCTCACCAGGGTCACCGTGTCGGGGGTCACGGAGGGGATGGAGGGGGCGAGGCGCCCCGGCCACTTCGACGGGGTGGCCACCATCGTCGCCAAGCTGTTCGCCGGCATTCGCCCCGACTCCGCCGCCTTCGGGCGCAAGGATGCCCAGCAGTTGGCGGTGGTCAAGCGCCTCGTGCACGATCTCAACTTCCCGGTGGCCATCGTCGAGGTGTCCACCGTCCGCGAGGCAGACGGGCTGGCTCTCTCCAGCCGCAACGTGTTCATCGCGAACCGCAAGGCGGCGCTGGGCCTGTCGCGCGGGCTCTTCCTCGCCGCGGACTCCGCCGGAGCCGGCGAGCGTTCCGGTCGGACTCTCGAGGAGATTGCGGGCCGTACTGCCTCGCGCGCCGGAGCCGTCGTCGAGTACGCCGAGTTGGCCGATGCTCGCACCGCCCGTCGCATCCCGACCCTCGACCGTGTCGCCTTCCTGGCGATCGCCGCCCGGGCGGGGGAGGTGCGCCTGATCGACAACGTCGTCCTCGAGCCGGACGGCACCGCCGACCGGGGGACCAGGCTCGATGGTCCCTCGATCCTGGGAGGGTCGTGATGCTGATCGCCATCGATGTGGGCAACACCCAGACCGTCATGGGGCTCTACGACGGCAAGGACCTGGTGGATTCGTGGCGGCTCTCCACGGAACGGGATCGCACCGCCGACGAGTACCGGCTGTTCTTCTCCGGCCTGCTGCGTCAGGACGGGTACCGACTCGAGGAGGTCGATGGGGTGGCGCTCTCGAGCGTCGTTCCCACGGTGAAGGCGGCGATGGTCCAGGTGGCCGAGGAGATGATCGGCGGTCCGTTGGTCGTGATCGGCCCCGGCGTCAAGACCGGGATGCCGATCAACATCGACAACCCCCGCGAGGTCGGGGCCGACCGTGTGGTGAACTCGGTGGCGGCGGCACATCGCTACGGCACCCCGGTGGTGGCGGTGGATTTCGGCACCTCCACCAACATCGATGCGGTCGACGCCACCGGAGCGTACGTGGGTGGTGCCATCGCCCCGGGTCTGGAGGTGTCGCTCAATGCGTTGATCTCGGCGACTGCGGCCTTGCGGCGCGTCGACCTGACCCCACCCCGCGCCGCCATAGGGAGGAATACGGTCGAGGCGATCCAGAGCGGGCTGTTGTACGGGCACGCCGGACTGGTCGACGGATTGGTGGATCGCATCGTGGCCGAACTCGGTGGCGGGGTACCGGTCGTGGCCACGGGAGGGCTGGCCTCTACCATCGTCCCCCATTGCCGTTCCGTGGAGATCGTCGATCCCAATCTCACCCTCGACGGCCTGCGGATGATCTACGAGATGAATGTGGAAGATGTCTGAAGAAGAACGCACCGAACTCGAGGAGAATCGGCTCACCGCGGCCCGTCTCGCCAAGGTCGAGGCGATGCGGGCCGCCGGGGAGGAGCCCTATCCGGTGCGCTTCGAGCGCACCCACGGCGCGGGAGAGGTGCGGGGCCGCTGGGGAGAGCTGGCCCCGGGCAGCGCGACCGGGGAGCGGGTCACGGTCGCCGGCCGACTGATGAACACTCGCCACGTCGGCGGGCTCGCCTTCGGTGTGCTGCGGGACCACACCGGCGACATCCAGCTGTTCGTGGAGGTGGCGACCCTTGGTGACGGCTTCGAAGTCTTTGGCGACCTCGATGCCGGCGACTGGGTCGGCGCCACCGGTGAGGTCATCACCACCAAGCGCGGCGAGCTCAGCGTCAAGGTGGAGCACTTCCAGCTCCTGGCGAAGGGACTGCGGCCCCTGCCCGAGAAGTGGCACGGCCTCCAGGACGTCGAGAAGCGGCACCGCCAGCGCTACGTGGACCTGATGGTCAACGAGGCAGCGCGGGTGCTCATGTATCGCCGCGTCGAGATCATCCAGTCGATCCGGGAGTCGCTGCTGGCCCGCGGCTTTCTCGAGGTGGAGACCCCGGTGCTCCATGCCGTTCCCTCCGGTGGCCTGGCGACCCCATTCGTCACCCACCATGACGCCCTCGATCAGGACATGTTCCTCCGCATCGCGCTCGAGTTGCACCTCAAGCGGCTGATCGTCGGCGGTGCCGACCGGGTCTTCGAGATCGGGCGGGTGTTCCGCAATGAGGGCATCTCGACCCGGCACAACCCCGAGTTCACGATGCTCGAGGTCTATCAAGCCCTTGCCGACTACGGCGACATGATCGATCTCACCGAGGCCCTCGTCACCGAGGCGGCGGAACGGGTGCTCGGCACGACGGAACTGACCCTCGATGGCAAGCCCATGTCGCTGCGCGCCCCGTGGCGCCGGTTGGACTACGTCGGCGCGGTCGTCACCGCCAGCGGCAGTGACTGGGATCCGGTCATGCCCGTCGCCGAGGCTGCGGTGCGGGCCAAGGCAGCCGGAGTCGAGGTGCAGCCGGGCTGGGGGACCGGCCGCATCATCGCCGAGGTCTTCGAGGCGCTCGTGGAGCACACTCTGTGGGAGCCGACCGTGGTCCTCGACTTTCCCGAGGAGATCTCGCCGCTGGCCCGCAAGCACCGCTCGCGCCCCGGGCTCACCGAGCGTTTCGAGGTCACCGTGGCGGGGAAGGAACTCGCCAACGCCTTCTCGGAACTCAACGACCCGGTCGATCAGCGCCGCCGCTTCGAGACCCAGGCGGCCGCCCGCGCCTCCGGCGATCACGAGGCGCACCCGATGGACGAGGACTTCCTGCTCGCCCTCGAGTACGGCATGCCGCCGACGGGGGGCATGGGAATGGGCATCGATCGCCTGGTGATGCTGCTCACCGACAACACCTCGATCCGCGAGGTGATCCTCTTCCCGCACCTGCGCGACGCCTGAATACAATCCGGGCCTCGGCGATGGAGCTCGCCGCAACCGCCGCAGGGCTGATGGCTCCTACTGATCAGGAGCGATGGCCATGCCCAGTTCAGTGGTGCCGACCCCGCGGCTGATCGGGCTCGTCATGGCCGGCGGCCTTGCGGGCGCCGCGGTGCGAGTGGCGATCGCCGCGGTCGTCCCCTCCGATGGCTTTCCGTGGTCGACCGTCGCGGTGAACCTGGCCGGTGCCGCGCTCATCGGCTGGCTGCTTCCCCGGGTCCGGGGGAGGCGGCACTCCATGGCATTCCTCGTCCTCGGGATCGGTGGCACCGCCACCACCTTCTCGGCGCTCACCATCGATGCAATGCGATTGCTCGAGGCGGACCGAGTTGCCGCCGTCCTCGGCTACCTCGGCCTCTCGGTGATCGGGGGGTTCTTCCTCGCATCTGCCGCGATCCGAGTGAGCAGGTCTGCATGACCACCACCCTGGTGATCGTGGCGGGCGCGATCGGCGCGAGCCTGCGCTTCATCGTCGCCGCGGCGGTGCAGCGCGCCCTCAGGACCGAGTGGCCTTGGGGGACGGCGGTGGTCAATGGGATCGGCGCCTTCCTCATCGGCCTCGTGGTCGGGACCCATCCGGTCGCGACCGTCACGACGGTGTTGGCGGGAGGCTTGGCCGGCTTCACCACGTTCTCCACCTGGATGGTCGAAGCGGCGGCACTCTGGTCCGAGGGCCGGAGTGGCCACGGACGGGCCGCGATCGACGTCCTGGCACCGCTGGGGGCTGGTCTAGCCCTCACCGCCGCCGGTTTGGCCCTGGGTCGGGCGTTGTAGCCGAATACGATTCGAGGAGTCCGACGTAGGGGGGCGCAATGTCTTCGCGAGGCTTTCTTGTCTGTGCCGACATCACCGGTTACACCGGCTATCTGAGCCACAGCGAGCTCGAGCATGCGACGGGGACCCTGGCTGACCTGTTGCGCCTACTCCTCGACCACGTGCAGGCTCCCCTGCGCCTCTCCCGGGTCGAGGGTGATGCGGTGATCTCCTACGCCCTTGGTGGGGCAGGAATCCAGGGACAACTGGTCGTGGATCAATTGGACGACACCTACGTGGCATTCCGGCGGGCGCTGCAGCAGATGGTGCTCAACACGTCCTGCCGCTGCAACGCCTGCGCCAATATCGGCGAACTCGACCTCAAGTTCGTCGTCCACTACGGCGAGTTCGCCGTGCAGCGCCTGGGGCAGCAAGACGAGCTGGTCGGTCCTGAGGTCAACCTCCTGTTCCGTCTGGCGAAGAACCGGGTGCGGCAGTCCCTGGGGCTCCCGGGTTATGTTGCCTTCACCGCCGAAGCCCTGGAGGCGCTGTCACTTCCCGGCTTTCGTGAGACGCTGCTCGCTCACGTCGAGGACGATCCGGAACGCGGCCCGGTTGCCTTGCGAGTGCGGGACATGCGCCCGATCTGGGAGTCGCAGAAGGACCGGGCGCCCGTCGTCATACCGGCCGGCGAAGTGGTCGCCGAGCGCAGTCGGGTCGTGATGGGGCCACCTGAGCTCGTGTTCACCTTGCTCGCGGAACCCGCGACGCGCACCGTCTTCTTCGAGGCCGATGCCATGGACGTGGACCGGCTCGCCGATGGTCGCATCGGTCCCGATGCCGTCTATGTGTGTTCGCATGGCGACACGGTGATCCGCCAGACGGTCATCGACTGGGCGCCGCCTCACCGGTGTGCCTTCACCAACCGGATCCCGGGGGGGATGACCATGACCGGAACGTTTCGTCTCGACCCCGTTCTCGAGGGCACTCGGGTGACGATGACTGTCGGGATCCCACGTGGATTGAAGGGCTCACTGATACGCCCGGTGATGCGTCGTCAGATGGCGAAGTGGTTCGATCGGGCATTTGCCGCGCTCGACCGGCTGGTGGCCGAACGCTCAAGTGCGGCCTAACCCTGCCGCGCCACCGCCACC
>DNGH01000226.1 GCA_003486285.1 Actinomycetota bacterium | reverse complement strand
TGCGGGAGGGCGGATCATCCCCGCAGGAAGTCGGGGATCTCCAGGTCGTCGAGGACATCCTCTTCGCCTTCAGCCCGTACCGGCGCCCGTTCGGAACGAGTCGCACCGCGCGAGCCGGTCGGTATCTCCACCGAGGGAGCCCGGAAGCGAGCGCGCTCCCCACCGGTGGCGGTCGGGGACTTGCCGAAGCCGGCGGCGATCACGGTCACCCGCATCACGTCGGCGAGGCTGTCGTCCACCGTCGCCCCGAAGATCACGTTGGCATCCGGCGTGCAATGCTCGGCGACCGCGGTCGCCGCCTCGTTGACCTCGTGGAGCGTCATCGACGACGACCCGGCCAACGACAACAGAACGCCGCTCGCCCCTTCCACCCCGGTCTCCAGCATCGGACTCGCCATCGCCTTGGCGGCGGCCTGAGCGGCGCGGTTCTCTCCCGACGCCTTGCCGATGCCCATGACTGCGGTGCCGGCACCCCACATCACCGACTTCACGTCGGCGAAGTCGACGTTGATCAGGCCCGGAGTCGTGATCAGGTCGGTGATGCCGCCGACGCCGTGCAGCAGGACCTCGTCGGCCATCACGAACGCATCGAGCATCGAGGTGTGGGGATCGGCTTGTTCGAGCAGACGCTGGTTGGGGATCACGATCAAGGTGTCGGCTGAGTTGCGCAACATGGCGATCCCCTGCTCGGCCTGCAGCGAGCGGCGGCGACCCTCGAATCCAAACGGGCGAGTGACCACCGCCACCGTGAGGGCACCGAGGCTGCGGGCGACGTCGGCCACGACGGGAGCCGCTCCGGTGCCGGTGCCACCACCCTCGCCGGCGGTGATGAACACCATGTCCGCCCCGCGCAGGGCATCCTCGATGTCGTCGCGGTGCGCCTCAGCGGCGGCGCGACCGACCTCGGGGTCGGCTCCGGCGCCAAGACCGCGGGTCAGTTCCCGGCCGATGTCGAGCTTCACGTCCGCATCGGACATGAGCAGGGCCTGGGCATCGGTGTTCACCGCGATGAACTCGACGCCGCGAAGACCGGCCTCGATCATGCGGTTGACCGCGTTGACACCGCCGCCACCGACGCCGACGACCTTGATGACGGCGAGGTAGCTCTGCAAACCGTCGTTAGACGTCACGATGCCGCCTCCTCGGGCAATGGCCGAACCTGTCGGGTCGGGCCCGATGGGAACGCTGGAAAAGGATAGTCACGCCTCGACCGCAACATGACACCTACTTCTCGGAACCCTCCACCACACCTTGAGGAACCTCTCATGGGGCGATGGCGGGACGGGTGGGCGAGGATACGTCGAGGGTCGCTCCCGGCGGCAGCTCCTCCTGGAGGAGAGCCCGCAGGGTCCGCCCCTTGTCGGCGAGATCGATCGGGTAGCCGAGACGCACCGGATGCCCGAACACGTCGGTCCACAGTTCACTGCCGCGCAACTCCACCGTCAGGGCACCGCCGATGTCGCCCCGCAACGTGGCGGCGAGGGCCACGATCTCGTTCCAGGTGGCGTCGGCCGGCTGCTCGCCCCGGGCGAGATCCGGGAAGGCCAGCACGGCCTGCAGGTACCCGCCTTCGGGCTCTGCGGCGATCTCGAGCACCGTCCCGTCGGAGGCCACGAGCATCCAGGTGGTGGTCCCCTCGATCCACGCCACCGGCTGCCGCTCCAGGACTTCGACCACCAGACGGTCGGGCCACACCCGATCGACCCGGGCATCCGCCACCCAGGGATCCTCCCGCACCGCCCGGGCCACCGCTCCGGTGTCGACCCAGATGAGGATCGCCCCCTCTCCGATCCCCGCCGCGGCGATCAGCGGGGCCGGGTCGGAACGCACGGCACCCACGATCTCGATCTCGTGCACCGCGAGCCAGGGGGAATGCAGCGCAAACGCGGCTGCGGCGATCAGGGCGCCACCGAGGAGCCAGGGCCACAGGCGACGCTGCCGCGGCTCGGCGTCGGTCTCGTCGATCACTCGAATACTCCCACGAAGCGCAACTCCGGCTCCAGTTCCACCCCGGTGGCGGCCCGCACCCTCTCCCGCACCGCCACGACCAGGGCATGGACGTCCTCGGGCGCGGCACCGGCGTCGGCAACGAAGAAGTTGGCGTGCCGGGACGAGACCTCGACACCCCCGATGCGAAAACCCTTCAACCCCACCGAGTCGACGAGGCGCCCCGCCGCGTCGCCCGGCGGGTTCTTGAAGACGCTCCCCGCGTTGAGCGTTCCGCCGGGCTGGGTCGCCTTGCGCCAGCGGGTGATCTCCCGGATCCGCTCCTCGGCGGCGGCCGGGTCGGTCGCCGCCGAGCGGAATCGGGCGGACACCACGACGTCGTCGTCGGCGAGGTTGGAGTGGCGGTAGGAGAGGTCGAGGTCGCCAGGAGAACGATCGCCGGCCACGCCGGTCTGCAGGGACAACACCCGGGCGGTGATCAACCACTCGGCCGTATTGCTCCCGTGGCATCCAGCATTCATGCGCACCGCGCCCCCGACGCTTCCCGGGATCCCGACGAAGAACTCCAGGCCTCCCGCTCCGGCCCGGGCACACTCGCGCGCCAGCAACGGCAGCGGCACCGCACCGCCGGCATCGACCACACCGTCGCTCCCGATGCTCCGGCCCGAGAACCCGCCGCCGAGCCGGATGACCACACCGTCGAACCCCGCGCTGGCGACCACCACGTTGCTGCCGCGCCCGAGGACGAAGACGGGCAGCCGTTCCTCTGACGCCAGCGCCGCGGCCGCGACGAGATCGGCCTCGGTCTCGGCCTCGACCAGATATCGCGCCGGCCCACCAAGACGGTACGTGGTCAGCGGGGCGAGCGGCACGTCCCGGCGCAGCCTGCCCGTGGCGCCGAGGACGTCGCGTGCACTCACGATCGGGCAGCCAGCAACGGGGTGATCTCGTCGGCGACCAGGGTGATGTCGCCGGCACCCATCAGCAGGACCAGGTCCCCGGGATGCACCGCGTCCGCCACGGTCTGTGCCAGCTCGGCACGACGCGGCACATAGGTCGTCGCCACGCCGGCGGCCGAGGCGGCATCCGCCACCACCCGGCCGGTGACCCCCGGGATCGGGGTTTCGCCGGCGGCATACACATCGGTGACGAACGCGTGCTGCGCCCCGGCCAGCGCCTGCCCCAACTCGATGCCGACGGCTGCGGTCCGGGTGAAACGGTGCGGCTGGAACACGGCCACCACCCGCCCGCCATGGCCCAGGGCGGCGGCGGCGAGCGTGGCCGCCACCTCGGTGGGATGGTGGGCGTAGTCGTCGACGACGACGATCCCGCCGACCCGGCCCCGCACCTCGAAGCGGCGCCTCACCCCGGCGAACCCGCGCAGTCCCTCG
>DNGH01000069.1 GCA_003486285.1 Actinomycetota bacterium | reverse complement strand
CCCGACGTGCGCGACGGCCTGAAGCCGGTGCACCGCCGGATCCTGTTCTCGATGTACGACGCCGGCATCCGCCCCGGCACCCCGTTCCGCAAGAGCGCCCGCGTCGTCGGTGACGTCATGGGTTGGTTCCACCCCCACGGGGGAGAGGCGATCTACGACGCCATGGTCCGCCTCGGCCAGGACTTCGCCAGCCGCTATCCGCTGGTCGAGCCGCAGGGGAACTTCGGGACCGTCGACGACCCACCGGCGGCGATGCGCTACACCGAGGCCCGGCTCGAGAAGCTGGCGATGCACCTGCTCGACGGGATCGACGAGAACACCGTCGACTTCGAGGACAACTACTCGGGGGAGCGCCAGGAGCCCACCGTGCTTCCGGCGCGGTTCCCCAACCTGCTGGTCAACGGCTCCACCGGGATCGCGGTCGGGATGGCCACCAACATCCCTCCGCACAACCTGGGCGAGGTGATCGACGCCACCCTCCACATGTTGGAGAACCCCGACTCCACCGCGGCCGCGCTCACCAAGTTCATCAAGGCGCCCGACTTCCCCAGCGGCGGCTACATCGTGGGCAACAAGGGCGTGCGTGACGCCCTCCTCACCGGCCGGGGCTCGGTGAAGATGCGCGCCGTCGCCGAGATCGAGGAGGTGCGCAAGGGCCGCACCGCCATCGTCGTCACCGAGATCCCGTATCAGGTGTCCCGGGACCGCATCATGGAGAAGATCGCCGAACTGGTGCACGACAAGAAACTCACCGGCATCGCCGACCTGCGCGACGAGTCCGATCGCAACGGCACCCGTCTCGTGATCGAGTTGAAGCGCGACGCCGTCCCCCAGGTGGTGCTCAATCAGCTGTTCAAGTTCACCCAGCTGCAGGAGACCTTCGGGGTCAACATGGTCGCCCTGGTGGATGGGGTCCCGCACACCCTGAACGTCGCCCAGATGATCGGCTACTACATCGACCACCAGATGGTCGTGGTCGAGCGGCGCACCCGGTTCCGCCTCGCCAAGGCCGAGGCCCGCGCCCACATCGTCGAGGGCCTGCTGATCGCGCTCGACAACATCGACGAGGTGGTGGAGATCATCCGCAACTCCGCCGACACCGACGAGGCCCGCGCCACCCTCATGGAGCGCTTCGAGCTGAGCGAGATTCAGGCCGCCCACATCCTCGACATGCCGCTGCGCCGTCTCACCGAGCTGGAGACCTCGAAGCTGCGGGAGGAGTACGACGAGCTGCAGAAGCTCATCAAGTACCTGAACGGCCTTCTCAAGAGCCCGGCCAAGCGGCGTGCTCTCATCAGCGATGAGTTGCGTGAGATCCGGGAGAAGTACGGCGATGACCGGCGCAGCCGGATCATCGCCGACGACGGCGACATGTCGCTGGAGGACCTCATCGCCGACGAAGAGGTCGTCGTCACCGTCACCGCCAACGGATACATCAAGGCCGTCAACGCCTCGGCCTACAAGCGGCAGGGTCGCGGCGGTCGCGGGGTGAAGGCGGAGAACCTACGCGAGGACGACGTCATCCATCACGTCGTCCACACCACGGCACACGCCTTCCTTCTGTTCTTCACCAATCGCGGCAAGGTGTATCGGGTCAAGGCGCACGAGATCCCGCGCAAGGAGCGCACCGCCAAGGGTGTGCTCGCCCAGTCGGTGCTGCCGCTCGGGCCGGACGAGGTCATCGAGGCGGTGATCGACACCCGTGACTACGAGACCTCGCGCTACCTGGTGATCGCCACCAAGCTCGGCCAGGTGAAGAAGACCGAGTTCAAGGAGTACGACAGCCGCAACGCTGCCCTCGTGGCGATCCGCCTTCAGGAGGACGACGAGGTGGTGGCGGTCCGCACGACCATGGGCAAGAACGACGTGCTCATGTTCACCTCCCTTGGCTTCGGAATCCGGTTCAAGGAGACCGACATCCGGGCCATGGGCCGGGACACCCAGGGCGTCAAAGGGATCAAGTTGCGCGCGGGCGATCGTGTCGTGTCGGTCACCTCGGACCGTGACGGCAGTGAGGTCCTGCTCCTGACGGCCGGGGGATACGGCAAGCGCACCAAGGTCACCGAGTTCCGCCGCCAGACCCGCGGCGGCATGGGGGTCATCGCCCTCAAGCCGACCCGGATGCGAGGCCCCCTCGCCGCGGCGCGGGTCGTGGCCCCCAGGTCCGAGATCTTCGTCACCTCCACCGATGGCGTCGTGATCCGCATCGCCGCCGACACCATCTCCCGCCAGAAGCGTGAGGCGGGTGGCGTCAAGGTGATGAACACCACAGCCGGCGCCGAGATCTCCGCCTTCGCCCTGGTCCCCCCCGAAGCGGACGCGGAGTAGCGCTACCCGCTACCCGCTACCAGCCAGAGATCGCGTTACCCACTGGTGCTCAGTCTGGCGGGCGACTGGTAGCGGGTAGCTGGCAGCCCGTTCGGCGGTTTCCCCGATATTCGCCCCCACCCCGTTACCCTGCTCCCATGGCCGTCCAGCGCGTTCGGCGCGTGATTCGCAAGATCGACCCGTGGACCGTCCTCAAGGTGTCCATGGTCTTCAACCTGATCATGTCGCTGGCGTTCGTGCTGGGCACCGTGATCTTCTGGGCGATCTTCGTGAACGCCGGCATCCCGGAGAAGATCAACGAACTGGCACTGTTGATCGGACTGGAGAACGGGATCAACCTGGAGGGAGCGATCTATTTCAGGATCGTCGTCCTGCTGGCGGTGGTGGGGACCATCGGCATGACCGGGTTCATCACCCTGGGTTCGGTCGTGTACAACCTGATCAGCGACCTGGTCGGTGGCATCGAGGTGGTCGTGCTCGAGGAGACCACCGGTCCCATCGTCACCCGGCCGGTGATGTCGTTCGCGGCGCGCAAGACCGAGCCACCCCGGCGCAGCATCCTCCCCGGCCTGAAGCCGAAGAAGCCCGCAGAGCCGACCCCCGAGGTGGAGCGAACCGCGACCTGAGAAGCGGTCAGCGGTCAGCGGTCAGCATCAGACAAGGCCGTGTTGTCTGGCTGATAGCTGACCGCTGACCGCTCACGGCTCCTGGTGCACCGCCACCCCTAGCCCTACTCCCAGCGCCGCACTGAGGTAGGCAGCGGCGGCCTCGGGTGGGGTGTGGCCCCCGGGGGTGAAGGCGCCAGAGGCCAATGAGATGGCTCCGGAGGCGAGGGCTATCGCCTCGAGGTGGTCGCGCTGGTCGGCGACTCCCACCAGACGCTCCACCGTCTTGCCGGCGAGGCGTCCCGTGACGGTCACCGATGCCGCCGCCCATGACCCGCCCACAGGGACCTCGATCCCGCCGGGGACCGATCGTCCCCACCGGGCCCCCACCGGGTCGGGGAAGCCGACCGCGAGGCCGCGCCGCAGCGCCTTACCGGGGATCGTCCAGGCGACACTGGCGCGCACCGGGCCGTCCATTCCCGCAGCCTCGTGGGCGGCGAGGGTCATCGCCAGGCCGTGCAGGTTCGCGCCGGTGAGCAGAGTGCGCCCGGCGGTGGCAAAGCGCTCCGCCACCGCCGCCGGCACCTCACCGGCGGCGACGCAGGACAGACCATCCTCGACCGCGATCGCAGCCAGGGGTGCCGGGTTGGGGTCGTCGGTGACGAGGAGGTCGAATCCGGCAAGTTCGGAGATACGCAGCGCCCGGCGATCAGATGCCAGCGAACCGCCGCCGTAGATCCCGAGTGCGCTCAGAGAGCGCTCGGCGAGGAGGATCAACCCGGCGCGAGTCCCCACTTCGCCGGCAGCGTGCAG
>DNGH01000269.1 GCA_003486285.1 Actinomycetota bacterium | reverse complement strand
CCCGACGGGATCCTGGTCTCGTGGCAGATCGCCCGCCGCTATCCCGAGGCCTTCCGCCGCTGCGGCCTGATCCTGCGCATCGACGGCACCACCACGATGCTGGGCAATCGCGCCAAGAGCGACATGTTCGCCCAGATGTACGAGCTGGAGATGGCCGCCCGCCTCGGCGCCNNACGCTCGCTTCGGGCGTGGCGATGAAGCGCGTCCCGAGCTGCACCGCGTCGGCGCCGAGCGCGAGCATCGCCGCGATGCCGGCGCCGTCGGCAATGCCGCCGCTCGCCACCACCGGCAGCTTCACCGCCTTCAGCACGCGGCGCACGAGCACGAGCGTGCCGACCTCCGAGGGCGGCGGATGGCCGCCCGCCTCGGCGCCGACGCCGTGGTCTGCATGGCCTTCCCGGGCAAGGACGACGAGGAGGTCAGCCTGCGCAAGCTGGTGGCGCTCATCGACGAGGCCGAGGAGATCGGCATGCCGGTCATCGCCGAGTCGATCCCCGGTGGTTGGGGTGGCCCGGTGCCCTGGGACGCCAAGAACATCGCGCTGGCGGCCCGGATCTGCGTGGAGGTGGGCGCCGATGCCATCAAGACCCCGGCTCCGGAGAACCTCGCCGAGATGAAGCTGCTGGTGGACAACTGTGAGGCCCCGATCTTCATCCTGGGCGGCCCCAAGAAGGACAGCGAGGACGAGGTCGTCAAGTACGCCGCCGACGTCGTGGCGGCGGGCGCCAACGGCATCGCCTTCGGGCGCAACACCTGGCTGGCCCAGGATCCGACCGAGATGACCCGGCGGTTGGCGAAGGCGGTGCATGGGTAGAGCCGACAGCTGACAGCCAACAGTCAACAGCCCGGATGAACTGAGGTGGGAGGCATGAGATGAGTGTGGAGATCACCCAGGTGTGCAGCGCAGTGATGGAACACGTGGCGCACGGCGTCGCCGTGCTCACGCTGATCGACGACGCCGGGGTGCGCCGGGGGATGACGGTCGGTTCGCTCACGGCGGCCTCGGCGGAGCCGCCCACCGTGCTGGTGTGCATCCGCAACAGGGCTTCGATGCATCCGTTCCTCACCCCGGGCCGGCCGGTGGGGCTCAGCATCCTCGGGCCCGGCCAATCGGCGGTCAGCAACGGCTTCGCCTTCGGGGTGGAGGATCCGTTTGCGGTGTTCCCCTGCCACGCCGAGGCCGGGGTGCCGATCGTCGTTGGGGGTACCGCCTACTTGACCGGGAGGGTCGACCGGGCCCTCGTCAACCATGACACCACCGTGGTCATCGTGGGGGTGGATCACGGAGCGGTGCTCGCCGAGGGGGCTCTGGTGCACTGGATGCGGGACTACTACGGCGGGCTAGTGCCGGTGGGTGGATAGGCAAAGGGGGACGTGATGGGCAAAGCAGAGCTTGGTCCGGGGAGGGCGCGATGGACCCACCTCGCCCTCCGTGTCGACGATGTCGACCGCTCAATCGCCTGGTACGAGCGCTATACCCACCTGCGGGTGCTGCAGCGCAGTTCCGACGAGTTCGGGCGGGGGACCTGGTTGGCTGATCCCCTCGACGCCGCAGTCCCATTCGTGCTGGTGCTGTCGGAGTTCCATCGCGGGGTGGATCCGTTTGGCGGGGCTCCCGACGCCATCCTCGGTCCCTTCGCCCACATCGGGATCGAATTGCCCACGCGTGAAGCGGTGGACGAGGTGGCGGCGATGGCGGAGCGAGACGGCGTGCTCGCGCTGCGTCCCACCCAGATGCCACCGCCGATCGGATACATCTGTTTCGTGGAGGATCCCGACGGCAACACCGTCGAGTTCTCCTTCGACCAGGGCACCTACGCCACGGTGCGCCGGGAGTGGGGTGGCGGATGAGCCGGCGTCCCTTCGAGCCGCTGGAACGCACCACGATCTCCGAACGCGTCCGCGACGAGATCCACGGCCGGATCCTGGCGGGCGACTTGCACCCCGGCTCGCCGCTCCCCGCCGAGCGAGTGCTCTCCGAGCAGTTCGGGGTGGCTCGCACCTCGATCCGCGAGGCGATCCAGGGCCTGGTCGCCATCGGGCTGATCGAACGCAGGGGCAACCGTTCCTTCGTGGTCGAGCAGGTGCCCGGGTCCGAGCTGCCGGGTTCCGACGGGGGCAAACGCTCGCTGCGCAGCCTTCTGGAGGCGTGGCGAGTCATCGAGTTGTGCGTCGCCGAACTCGCCGCGGTCCGGGCCACCGGACGGGAGCGTCAGGAGATCCTGCGTCTGGCCGCGCAGCCGGTCCCGGATTCGCTCGAGGCCTTTGCCTTCGCCGATCGCGAGTTCCATGCCGCCCTGGCGGCGGCGTGCGGCAACCCGGTGCTGGCCGAGGTGCACGGCCGGGTGGTCGATGCCCTGCTCGAGGCGGGAGACTCCGCGGTGGCCGTGCTCGGGGGCGAGGGGGGTGTCGCGGTGCGCGACGCCGTCGCCGAGCACCAGGCGATCGCCGCGGCGCTCCGGGCCGGTGATGCCACCGCCACGGCCGCGGCGGTGGACCGCCATCTCGGCGGGATCCACGAGCGGATCGGCCAATCCAGCCAGCGTCTGAGCCCGGCGCCGATGGATCCCGAGCGGGCGGCGAGGCGTACAGTTGGCCTCTAGCCTGACGCCGCGACCCGTTCCGGGTGGACACCGCCCCCGGCGGTGTCTACCTTTTGGGGAGCGGCCTGGTCTGACCATCAGGCCAAGAGTGCTACTGATGACCAGAGACCCGGAAATATCGGCCCCGGCCAAGGGCCGGGGCGAGATCCGGGACTGAAGAGACAATGACCGAACCCGTCCCATCTGGAGGACAAACGACATGAAGCAAGCCAAGCGCATGCGCCGCATCCTGGCGCTGACCGCGGTGCTCGCCGTAGTGATGGTGGCCTGCGGCGACGACGATGCCGCCACGACCACTACCGCTGCTGCGACCACGACTTCGGCTGCAGTCACCACGACTGCAGCCGAGACCACCACCACGGCATCCGGGGACGAGTACGCCGACTTCAACGGCGACGGCCAGGTGCTCATCGGTGTGGCCACCGACGGCCCCCGCGATGACGGCGCCTACTACCAGGCCCTCGTCGACAAGGTGATCGAGATCTCGACCGAGTTCGGGTTTGCCGACCCGATCATCGTCGACCTGATCGATCCCGCCAACGCCGAGACCGAACTGCGCAACATTGCCGAGCAGGGTGTCGACATCCTGATGGTCGGGTCGAGTGCGGTCGGTGAACCGATTCCGACCCTGTTGGCCGATTTCCCGGACATCTTCTGGTACTGCAACTGCGGTTCGGGATATCCGGTGACCGACGGCCTGCTCATCAGCCTCGACCGCGGCGCTGAGCTGTGGATCTCCGGTGGTTACGCCGCCGGCCTGCTGATGCAGGAGACGGGCGGCACCACGGCAGCCTTCCTGGGCTGCTGCGAGCTCCCCTTCGAGACCGAGTCCTTCGACGCGTTCGTGTACGGCATGCAGTTGGTCGATCCGACCTTCACCGCCACCTACACGCCGACGGGGGCCTTCCCCTTCGACTTCAACAACACGGCCGCAGCCACCGAGGCCTTCAACGGCGCCCTCGCCGAAGGAGTCTCCGTAGTGGTGCCGTTCCTCGGCGGGGCGCACGAGCCGATCGTGCAGCTCGCCAACGACAACGATCTGATCGTCATGTCGGCTGGATCCTCGAAGGCATGCGAGCGCACCGACCTCGCTTACGACTTCGAAGTGAAGTTCGACGGCGGCGACTACGTCGATCCGATCCTGCGTGACATCATCGCCGGCACCGCCCAGGAGGGCACCGCCCGCGAGTTCCACGTCGGGATCGACGATGTGGTTGGCGCAGGGTTCTGCGATGCCACGCCCGACCAGGTGGCCGCGCTCGATGCGATCAATGCGCAGATCGGCGCCGGCGACTTCGCCGAAGACATCAACGCCATCGTTGCCAACGCCTACGGGTTCTAAGAACCGATGAGTCGCATGCAGCGGGCACTCGGCCTCCGAGTGCCCGCTGCTGCAAGCCCCACCTGAGGACCAGCGAACATGGCCTTGCCAGAGGACATACCCCAGGGTGCCCCTGCCGCGCTGGAGGTGCGCGGCATGACCAAGCGGTTCGGCAACCTGGTGGCCTGCGCCGACGTCGACCTGGTTCTGCGACGCGGCGAGATCCACGGCATCCTCGGAGAGAATGGTGCCGGCAAGTCGACCCTGATGCGCATGTTCATCGGACTGGCCCTCCCCGACTCCGGCACGATCGCCATCGACGGCGAGCCGTACCGCATCATCGACCCACTCCATGCCGCCGCACGTGGCATCGGCATGGTCCACCAGCACTACAGCCTGGTCGATGCGCTGACCGTGTGGGAGAACGTCGCCCTCGGCGAGACCGGACGTCTCGACCCCGAGGCCACCCGGGCCCGGATCCGCGCCATCAGCGAGCGCTACGGGCTCGACGTCGATCCCGACGCCCGAGTACGCGATCTGACTGCCGGGGTGCGTCAGCGCGTCGAGATCATCAAGTGCCTGCGCCACGAGCCGCGCATCCTGATCCTCGACGAGCCCACCTCAGTGCTCAGCCCCGCCGAATCGGAGCAGCTCTTCTCGGTCCTCAAGGAAGGGGTGCGCCGCGAGGGCTGGGCCGTCGCCCTCGTCAGCCACAAGCTCGACGAGATCCTTCATGCTTCGGATCGCATCACGATCATGCGCGACGGCAGAGTGGTGCACCGGGTGCTGACCGCCGATGCCAACGCTGCGTCACTGGCCCGGGCCATGGTGGGCCGCGACGTCTCGCTCCGCTCCGAGTCGGCCGCCATCGGGGTGGTCGACGAGGCCGCCCTGGCCGCCGATACGGCCACGGTGGCGGCGAACGTGCCCCCGGTGCTCGAGATCACCGGGGCCACGGTCCGCGGCGCCGACCGGAGAGTCCTGCTCGACGACCTGACCCTCTCGGTGGCCCCCGGCGAGATCGTCGGGGTGGCCGGGGTCGAGGGCAACGGACAAGAGCCGCTGAGCCACGTGATGTCGAGCCTGCTGGCTCTCGAGTCCGGGACGGTGCGTGTCGCCGGAGCCGAGGTCCGTACCGGAGTGGCGGGAGCGATGATGCACGCCGGAGTGGCGGTCATTCCCGCCGATCGCCACGCCTCGGGCTGCGTGATGGACCTGTCGGTGGCGGAGAACCTCGTGCTCTCCTCCATCGACCGCTACACCGATCGCGGAGTGCTGAGGCGCGACGCGATCCGTAAACGCGCCGAGGCACTCATTGCCGAGTTCGACGTCCACACCCCGGGTCCCGACACGCCGTTCGGCCAGCTGTCGGGGGGCAATCAGCAGCGAGCCGTGCTGGCACGGGTGCTCTCGGTGGGTCCCAAGGTCCTGGTGGCGGTCCAACCCACCCGAGGCCTCGACGTCGGCGCCATCGAGTACATCGGCGAGCGCCTGCAGCGCGCCGCCGCCGATGGCATCGGGGTGCTCCTGGTGTCCACCGATTTGGGCGAGATCGCCGCCCTCGCCCACCGCATCGCCGTGATCTACCGGGGCAGGATCATCGGGGAGATGCGCCGGGCCGAGCTCGACATGGAGCGCCTCGGTCTGCTCATCGGCGGCTCCACGGAAGGGGAAGCGGCGTGACCGCTGCCGATACCCAGCCTCCCGCGGCGGCCCCACCGCAGTTCGTCGCCGAGGGACCGTGGCGCACCCGGGGCGAGATGGCGCTGCTCTATGTGGCCAGCATTCTCGGGGCGCTCGGCCTGTCCGCCCTCTTGGTGGCGATGACGGGCCACTCGTGGCAGAGGGTGTTCGGTGCCCTCCTCGATGGAGCGTTCCTCGCCCCCGGCCGCTGGGGCAACACGCTCACCGTCGCCATGCCGATGCTGCTGGTCGCCCTGGGGACGGTGGTGGCGGTGCGGGCCGGCCTGTTCAACATCGGCCAGGAGGGCCAGCTGCTCATGGGCGCGATGCTCATGGCGGTCGCCGGCACCAAGATGGAAGGTCCGGGAGTCCTGCTCCTGGTCGTCGGCCTCGTCCTCGGCGCGTTCGCCGGGGGTGCCTTTGCCGGGATCTCGGCGGTGATGCGCTACCGGCGCGGCGTGCCCGAGGTGATCTCGACGCTGCTGATGGTCTTCGTGGCCCTGCAGCTGACCGGGTTCGCCGTGATCACCGCGTGGTTCCTGCGCGACAACGATCCCAATCGCCCCCAGCGTGCCCAGACCAGTGCCGCCCTCGACGCCGACACCCACCTTCCCGAGATCCACATCCTCGGCAACAGCTTCTCCCTGGGAGTGATCCTCGCCGTGATCCTGGCGCTTTTGGTGGCCTTCGTCCTGGCCCGCACCGTGTGGGGTTTCCGCCTCCGGGTGCTCGGGCACAACCCGATCGTCGCCCAGAAGATCGGGATTGCCGCCAAACACACCGGATCCCGGGCTCTGTTCATCTCGGGGGCGTTCGCCGGGCTCGCCGGAGCGATGATGCTGGCTTCGGGGAGTTCGTCGTATCGCTTCACCCCGGGGTTCTCCACCAATATCGGATGGCAGGGTCTGCTGGTGGCGTTGCTCGCCCGGAGTCGGCCGATCGCCTGCATCCCCATGGCCCTGCTGTTCGCCGCGCTCCGCACCGGATCGGGCTTCCTCGCCTCCACCGGCGTCGACCGCAAGATCGTCGACGTCACCCAGGCGCTGCTGGTGCTGGCGCTGCTGATCCCGCCGGCGGTTTCGTTCGTCCGGGAGCGCCGTCGCGCCGTGGCCGCCGCCACCGGAGACCGGGTGTAGCCGATGAGCGACTTCTTCTCGGCCCTCCTCGACATCTTCGGCAGCGAGACGATGTACGGCAGCGCGGTTCGCCTTGGTGGGTTCCTCGCCTTTGCGGCCCTGGGTGAGCTGGTCGCCGAGAAGGCCGGAACGATCAACATCTCGGTGGAGGGATCGCTGCTCGCCGGCGCCTTTGCCGGGACCGTGGGGTACCACCTCACCGAGTCGTCGGTGATCGGCCTGGCCGCCGGAGTGTTCGGCGGAGTGTTGGTCGCGCTGATCCAGGCCAACATGAGTCATCGCCTCACGGCAGATCAGTTCGTGGTCGGTCTCACCGCCAATGTGCTCGTGATCGGTCTCGCCGGGTTCTTCAACGCCATCATCGATCCGCTGGCGCGCCGCGCCATGGTCGTGGAGATCCCCGGTCTGGTCGACATCCCGTTGATCGGGCCGGCCCTGTTTGGCCAGACCTGGCCCACCTACCTCCTCTACCCACTGATTCCGCTGACCTGGTGGCTGTTGTACCGCACCCGTTGGGGCCTCGAGGTGCGGGCGGTGGGGGAGAACCCCCAGGCCAGCGACGTGTCCGGCATCGACGTCAACAAGCGCCGCCGCCAGGCGATCGTCTACGGCGGCATGCTCGCCGGCCTCGGCGGCGCCTACCTGGTGCTCGGCCAGGTCGGCACCTTCGACACCGCCGCCGTCGGCGGCCGTGGCTTCATCGCCATCGCCGCGGTGTACTTCGGTGGCTGGACGCTGGGAGGCACGCTGCTCGGTGCCCTGGTGTTCGGCTTTGCGGACGCTCTGCGCCTGACCGTGCCGGTGCTGGGCTATCAGTTCAACGCCCAGATGCTCGCCGCCCTGCCCTACGTGCTCACCATCGTCGTCATGTTGGCGATCACCAAGCAGAATCGTCAGCCGAAGGCCCTGGCGCAGCCGTTCATAAGAGGACTTCGCTGAGCGAAGTCCTCGGTCTCCAGTCTCCATCATGGTCCCCAGTCATCAGTCTCCAGTCACCGGTTGGTGACGGGACCTATGTCGACCGGACGCGACGCCCCCGGTCTGGGGACCGGCGACTGGAGACCGGGGACCCGACTGGTGACCGGTGACTGGTGACTGGAGACTTCTTCAGCCCGCGATCCCTTCGGCATGCGCAGCGATATCGTGCCTGCATGGCTCCGGTAACCGAGACCGCGACGGCGCCGCCGGAACGCACCGCAACGCAAGCGCATGCGCGAGCGCAAGCACCGCTGCCTCATGTCTCCGGGGTGGGTGTCACCACGGCGCTCGCCTTCTTTGCGCTCTCCCTGGAGCCTTCGTTGCTCCCGCGCAGCGGGGTCTTTCAGGGGATCGTGTCCGGGATCTCGGTGATGATCGGATACGGGCTGGGGGTGCTCGCCCAGTGGGTTTGGGGGTTCCTCGAGCTGCCCCGGCCGCAGAGCCGGCTGAACCGGGTGATCGCCAGGACGGCCGCCCTCGGAGTGGTGCTGGGAGTCATGACTCTCTCTGCGGTGTGGCGCCACGTGGGGTGGCAGAACGAGGTGCGGGCAACGTTCGGCATGGATCCGGCCCGGCCCACCGTGTGGGTGACGATCGTGATCGTGACCATTCTGCTGGGTTCCGCGATCCTGGTGGCCGCCCGATCGATCCGCGCCGCGCTTCGCCTGCTGATCCGGCTGCTCAACCGGCGGCTCCCCCATCGGCTCTCGATCCTGCTCGGCACTACCGCCCTGTTGTTCGTCTCTTGGTGGGTGTTCACCGGAGTGATGGTCAGCGGCGCGTTCGCCGTCGCCAACCAGGTCTTTTCCGTGCGCGACGCCGGCACCGCGCCCGGAGTGGTGCAGCCGGCGTCCCTCCTCAGGTCCGGCGGCCCGGGTTCGCTGGTCGCCTGGGACACCCTGGGCAAGCAGGGCCGATCATTTGTCGCCGGTGGGCCGACCGTCGCCGAGCTCGACGCATTCAACGGAGGGGGCGCCATCGAGCCGATCCGGGTATACGCCGGGTTGGAGTCGGCTGACGCGCTGCAGGAGCAGGCGCTCCTGGTGCTCGACGAGTTGAAGCGGACCGGTGCATTCGAGCGCGAGATTCTGGTGGTCGCCACGACGACCGGAACCGGATGGCTCGACCCCAATGCCGTGGACCCTCTGGAGTACCTGTACAACGGCGACATCGCCATCGCCGGACTGCAGTACTCGTACCTTCCGAGTTCGCTCTCGCTTCTCGCCGACCAGGAGGTCGTCAGGGAGACCTCGCGAGTCGTGTTCGACATCATCCACGACCACTGGTCGACTCTGCCCGCCTCCACCAGGCCGCGGATCTACCTGTTCGGGATGTCTCTCGGATCGCTGGGTGTCGAATCGGTGCTATCGACTCTCAGCATCATCAATGCGCCCATCGACGGAGCCTTGCTCGCCGGGCCGACCTTTGTGAACCGACTGCACAGCGACATCGTCGCCGACCGCGATCCGGGGAGCCCACCCTGGCTGCCGATCTACGAGGACGGCCGGACGGTTCGTTTCACCACTCAGCAGAACGCCCTCGACATCCCCACTGCGTACTGGGGTAGAACCCGGATCGTCTACCTGCAGCACGCTTCCGATCCGATCGTGTTCTTCTCGACGGATCTGGCGTTCCGTCGCCCCGAGTGGCTCGCCACCGGCCAACGCGGGCCGGAGATACCGTCCCGCATGACTTGGGTGCCGCTGGTGACGATGGCCCAGGTGGCCGCAGACATCGTGACTGCCCGCTCGGTCCCGGTGGGCTTCGGGCACGTCTACTCTCCGGCGGCCTACATCGACGCCTGGGTCGGGGTCACCGATCCTCCGGGTTGGGCGGCATCCGACACCGAGCGGCTGAAACTCCATCTCGCCGCGGTGGCGACCGCAGCCGCAGGCTGAGGATCGAGGGGCGACTGGCGACTGGTGACTTCCTCAGCCCCCGAACCCCCTTGGCATCCGGGTGAACCCGCTCGTGCCGCGGCCCCGCTTCGGTGCGAAGGCCGACGCCATCACTGCTTCGGGGAAGGCGGTGGTGCCGGCGCCGGAGGCGTAGCGGTAGAGGGCGGTCTGGAAGATCCCGTTCAGGGCGCTGAGCACCAGGACCACCACGAGGATCCAGGCGACCCCGGCGGCGATCAGGATCGCCCCGGTGGACCCGCCCTGGGAGTAGCCGAAGACGGCGACGCCGATGCCCGGGAGCATCAGCAGGAACCCGAGCAGCCCAAAGCCGACCTGGGCCGCCATGTTCTCGCCCCAGGTCTTCTTGAACATAACCCCGGAACGCTTCACCGCCTGGACGACGCCGATGTCTTCGATGACCAGCACCGGGATCACGAGGAAGGTGACCAGCGACCAGGCGACACCGAGGATCCCGGCGATCACTCTGCCGAGCCAGCCGGTGCGCTCCTCGATGGTGCGCAGGATCACCGACACCGTCGCCGAGACGATCGCCCAGGGAAGGATGCGATGCACCCGCACCATGGCGCCACGGATGGCGCTCCCCAGGCCGGGGTCACCGCCCGACATGCGGTCGTTGGCGGCATGGACCAAGGCGGCGTTGAAGAAGATGGTGATGAAGGCCAGAGTGACGTACATCACGGCGAGCAGGATGTAGTCGCTGGTGGCGAGCTCGCACGCCGCGGCACCGCTGGCGTCGGTGGTGCAGGAGTCGAGCAGCGGGCCGATGAAGGTGAAGGCCACCGCCGCGGTCGCCAGGAGCGACAGGAGCGGCAGGATCACCAACTCCTTGTCCGCCTTGAGGATCCGCCACGAGGCCCCGGCCAGTTCGAAGGTGCGTGAGATTCGTCCCATGGGCGGCGACGATAGACCCGGAACTGCCCTGCCGCCATCGCACCGCTTCGGGATTGCCCTTCGGCACCGGTACGATCACCAGACCGATGGATGCTGGCTCCACCGAACCGGTCTACCGCGCCCCGCGCCCACCCCGCTGGCCCTATGTGCTGGCGGCATCGTTCCTGGTCACCGGGCTGGCCGTGGTGCTGCTGTGGCCGGTGAAGCTGCCCTATTACGCCATCTCCCCGGGCCCGGTGGAGGACGTCGCCGATCTGATCACCGTCACCGATGCTCAGGTATACGAGTCGGAGGGGAAGTTCTACCTGCTCACCGTCGGCCTGCGCGAGGTCAACGCCTTCGAGTGGTTCGAGGCGCGTTTCCTCGACCCCAGGGTCGACCTGCTGCAGCGCGAGGTGGTGCGCCCCGCCGGGGTCAGCCAGGAGCAGGTGACCCGCACCAACCTCGAGGCGATGGACGAGTCGATCGACACCGCGATCTTCGTGGCCCTGGAGTACCTCGGATACGACGTCACCTTCGTCGGTGAGGGCGTGGAAGTGCTGCAGGTGGTCGAGGGGACCCCGGCCTTTGGGGTCATCGAGGTGGGGGACCGCTTCGATGTGATCGGTGGAGAACCGGTGTTCACTGCGGAGGAGGCGGGGGAGGTGGTCCGCACTCACGCCATCGGGGAGACGATCACGCTCGGAGGCACCCGGGCCGGGGAACCCATCACCCTCGAGATCACCCTGGCGGCACATCCGGACATCGCAGGCGCCCCGATGGTGGGGGTGCTGTTCGACACCGTGAACCTCGACCTCGACCTGCCCATCGCGGTCGCGGTCGACTCACGCAACATCGGGGGCCCCTCGGCGGGCATGACATATGCCCTGACGCTGATCGATCTGCTCACCCCGGGCGATCTGACCAAGGGGCACGTGATCGCCGGCACCGGGACGATCCGGTTCGACGAGACGGTGGGGCCCATCGGCGGGGTGCGGCAGAAGGTCTTTGCGGCGCGGGCGATCGGGGTGGAGATCATCTTCGTGCCCCTGGACAACTACGCCGATGCCCTCACCGCGGCCGGCGATGGGGTGGAGATCGTGCCGGTGACGACGCTGCAGGAGGCACTCGATTACCTGGATTCCCTGGAACCGGCGGCGGCCCTCGTCGCCGCAGGCTGAAGAACGGTCGGCGGCTCATTCCACGGGTATCGTGCCCGTGATGGGCGACGACGATCTCGGTCCCGAAGGCTTTGGCACGCGCGGCATCCCCTCCGCCAAGAAGGGCTACGACAAACGGGTTGTCGACACCCTGGTGGCTGAGGCGGTGGAACGCTGGGCGGAGCTGAAGCGCCGCTTCGACACCCT
>DNGH01000161.1 GCA_003486285.1 Actinomycetota bacterium | reverse complement strand
CGGAACCGCTCCTCAGATTTCATGGCTCTTGCGCTGGTGATCCCGACCTTGGCGAGCTGCCGGGCGAGCCGGCCGCGGGCCCGGTGCAGCCGAACTGCCACCGCCGCCGGGGTAATGCCCAAGACGATGGCGAGTTCGTCGTTGTTCAGGTCCTCCCACGCCGCCAGGGTGAGCAGATCCCGGTCGTCGGGGCGCAAGGCATCGAGGGCCTCGTGCACGGCGTCGAAGTCTCCAGGATTGGCGGCGGGCTCGCGCTCGATGCGCTCCGCCAGCCGGGTGCGGCGGTCGACGGTGCGGTAGTGGTTGGCGAGGACCCGCCGGGCCACGCCGTATACCCAGGGCATGCGGCGCTCGTCATCGGGCACCTCGTCCAGGCGCCGCCAGGCAACCAGCATCGTGTCGGCCACCACGTCGAGGGCATCCTCGCGGGAGCGGGCGCGACGCAGCGCATATGCCATGACGCGCGGATAGGCGGCGTCGTACAACGCCCGGTACCGCTCGACGCGCTCCCCATGCCCCTCGGTCATTGCGACTGGGACGGTAGTGGCCCTGCCGCCGGTTCCCCTGGCCTGACGCGCTCTGGGGGCGGGATGGCCCGCCCTCAGATCACCCAGTGAGTCGGGAGTCACCATTACCCGAACAGCTCGGCCCACTCCACAGCGAGACCCGTGTCGTAGGTCAACGAGTAGCCGCACGCCCAGACGACCCCGTCACTCGCCGAGATCAGATAGCGCTCTCCCACCTCGAGGGCGGTTCCGATCAGGGCTTGGGCATCGGTGCCGAGCAGGCCGCCGGCGGCGAGAACGATCTCGGCGGTGTCACCACCGCGGTACCAGTTGTGCACCTCGAAGGTGGCCTGATCGCCATCGGCCGAGGCCGCCACGAGCGTGCCGTCGAAGGCGAGTTCCTGGGCGAGCAGCAACGCCTCGTCAAAGACCATGCAGTCCGCGGAGGCACTGCCGAGCGGCTCGCCTCCCGTGACCGCGGCCTCCCGCCCATCGCCGCCACACGCTGCGACGACCACCGTCAGCGCCACCATCAGCGCTGCCGTGGCGGTGGCGCGCCGGCGGGGTGCCGGCCCGATCGGTCCGTTTCTGTCCATCTCCAACACCTCACTTCCGGGTATAGCCGGTGAGATGTCTGCCACCCCCACTTCGGTTCCAGGAAGTTCAACGCCCGACCGGCCCCGGACACCGTTAGCCTGCCCAGGCGCTGGAGGCCGCCACGCCCACGACCCATCAACACCATTCACCCCAGGGGAAGCGGCTGGCCTTCCTGTCGCTCGGCGCGCTCGGGGTCGTGTACGGCGACATCGGCACCAGCCCGCTGTATGCCCTGCGGGAGTCCTTCCATCCCGACCACGGTGTCGTGGTGGACGAACGGGCCCTGTTGGGAGTGCTCTCGCTGATCTTCTGGTCGCTCGTGATCGTCATCTCGATCAAGTACCTGATGTTCGTGCTGCGCGCCGATCAGCAGGGTGAGGGCGGGATCCTCGTGCTCACCGCCCTGATCTCCACCAAGAATCCGGCGCGACGGCGGCGCTTCATGATCCTGGTGGGCCTCTTCGGAACCGCCCTGCTCTATGGCGACGGGATGATCACACCCGCGATCTCGGTGCTGTCCGCGGTGGAGGGTCTGGAGATCGCGGCACCCAGCCTCGAGCCGTACGTCCTATGGATCGCCGCCGTGATCCTGGTGGCCCTGTTCGTGCTCCAGCAGCGTGGCACCGCCGCGGTGGGCCGGCTGTTCGGGCCGGTGATGGTGGTGTGGTTCGCCGTGATCGGGCTGCTCGGCCTGCTGTCGATCTTCGACCACCCCGACGTGCTGCGCGCCCTGAGCCCGGCCTACGCCCTCGCCTTCTTCGGCGATCATGGGTTCAGCGGATTCCTCGTCCTCGGCTCGGTCTTTCTCGTAGTCACCGGTGGGGAAGCCCTGTACGCCGACATGGGGCACTTCGGCCGCCGTCCCATCCGAGTCGCCTGGTTCGGTCTCGTGCTCCCCGCCCTGCTGCTCAACTACCTGGGCCAGGGTGCATTGGTTCTCGACGATCCGGCAGCGGTGGAGAATCCCTTCTACCTCCTGGCGCCCGACTCGCTGCGGATCCCCTTGATCCTGCTGGCCACGATGGCGGCAGTCATCGCCTCGCAGGCGTTGATCTCCGGTGCGTTCTCACTGGCCATGCAGTCATCGCTGCTCGGATACCTCCCCCGTCTCCGGGTGCAGCACACTTCGGCCCTAGCCCGGGGCCAGGTATACGTGCCGACCATCAACTGGGCGCTGATGGCGGCATGCGTCACTCTCGTGTTCGGATTCGGATCGTCCTCCAACCTGGCCGCCGCCTACGGAGTGGCGGTGACGGCAACGATGGCGATCACCACGATGCTCTTCGCCGTGGTGGCTCGGGACACGTGGAACTGGCCGCGCTGGGGGGTGGCGGCGATGACGCTCATGTTCCTCACCATCGACGTCGCCTTCCTCGGAGCCAACCTCTTCAAGATCCCGGCCGGAGGATGGTTCCCTCTCGTGGTGGCAGCAGTGGTGTTCACCGCCATGACGACCTGGAAGACGGGCAAGCGCCTCGTGGGCGAGCGCCTGCGCGAGGGCGACATCCCCCTCCAGGCGTTCGTCAACAGCCTCGAGGCGCATCCGCCGCGCCGGGTGCCCGGCACCGCGGTCTACCTGTACCGCCGCCCCTTCTCGGCCCCACCGATCCTGATCACCAACCTCCGCCTCCACGGTGTCCTGCACGAACACGTGATCCTGCTCAACGTCGAGGTCGAGGACGTCCCCCGGGTACATCCCCGCAAGGCCCTGGAGGTGCACCACCTGGGACGGGGCATCACCCAGGCGATCCTGCACGTCGGCTACCAGCAGCAACCCGACGTGCCCCGGGCGTTGGAGGCCGATGCCACCGAGCTTCGCTACCACCCGCTCGACTCGTACTACTTCCTGGGCCGCGACACGATCCTGGTGACCGGACGGCCGGGAATGGCACCATGGCGGGAGCGGATGTTTGCGGTGATGTCGCGCAACACCCGCAACGCCGCCTCCTATTTCGGGATCCCCGCGGCCCGGGCGGTCGAGGTGGGACTGCAGGTGGAGTTGTGAGCGAGGGCCTGCCAGGATGAATCCCATGAGCGAGAAGGTCATTCAGATCATCCTGATCGTGCTCGCCGTGCTGGTCGGCGTCACCATGCTCGGTTGGCTGCTCAAAGCCATGTGGTGGGTGGCAGTGATCGCCGGTGGGATCGTGGTCGGCGGACTGATCCTGGGGAAGATGGAGAAGTAGGGGGCGGGTTACCGGTTACC
>DNGH01000078.1 GCA_003486285.1 Actinomycetota bacterium | reverse complement strand
TGGGCGGCCCGCCCGGCGGCCGAGCGGGCCCGCATCGGGGTGCGGCTGGCGGCGATCATGCGCCGTAACAAGTACGAACTGGCCGCCATCGAGACCTTCGAGGCCGGGAAGAACTGGCTCGAGGCCGAGGCCGATGTCGCCGAGGCCATCGACTTCGTCGAGTACTACGCCCGCCAGGCACTGCGCCTCGCCGAGCCGCTGGAGATCGTCCCGGTGGCCGGGGAGGAGAACGAGTCCCACCTGATCCCCATCGGGGCGGGTGTCGTCATCCCGCCGTGGAACTTCCCCGGCGCCATCCTGATCGGGATGGCGATGGGCCCGGTGCTCGCCGGCAACACCATCGTGATCAAGCCGGCGTCGAACACGCCGGTCATCGGGGCGCGCTGGATGGAGATGGTGGCGGAGGCGGGCATGCCCGACGGTGTGATCAACTACGTGCCCGGCGCCGGCGCCGCGATCGGCGACCATCTCGTCGACCATCCCCTGACCCGCTTCGTCAACTTCACGGGCTCGAAGGAGATCGGTCTGCGCATCGCCGAGCGTTCCGCCCGGATCGCCCCCGGCCAGAAGTGGCTCAAGCGGGCCTTCCTGGAGATGGGCGGCAAGGACGCGATGATCGTCGACGAGACCGCGGACCTGAAGGCCGCCGCCGCCGATGCGGTGCGCTCGGCGTTCGGGTTCCAGGGTCAGAAGTGCTCCGCGCTGTCGCGGCTGATCCTGGTCTCCGACATCCACGACGCGGTGCTCGATGCAGTCGCCGCCACCACCGGGGGACTGCAGGTCGGCCCCCCCGAGGAGAACCACCCGGTCGGCCCGGTGATCTCTGCCGCGCAGCACCGCAGCATTCTCGATGAGATCGATAAGGGGCGGTCCGAGGCGCGGCTCGTCCTCGGTGGGTCACCGGTCGATCGCGACGGTGGGTGGTACCTGCAGCCGACGATCTTCGCCGACGTCGATCCGGGGGCACGCCTCGCGCAGCACGAGATCTTCGGCCCCGTCCTGTCGGTGCTCCGAGCGCGCGACTTCGATCACGCCCTGGAGATCGCCAACGGCACCGAGTTCGGACTCACCGGCGGCGTGTACTCGCGCGATCGCAGCCGCCTCGAACGGGCCCGGCGCGAGTTTCACGTGGGCAACCTGTACCTCAACCGCAAGATCACCGGCGCCTTGGTCGGGGTTCAGCCCTTTGGCGGTTTCAACATGTCGGGGTCGAATTCGAAGGCCGGTGGTCCGGACTACCTGCGCTTGTTCATGGAGATGAAGACCGTCGCCGAGCGCTGGGTTCCTTGAGTGCTACCCGCGGCCCGCTACCCGCGGCCCGCCAGAACGGAATCGCGCCACGAGTGCCCGCAAGGGCGCTGCCGCCACCGCGCCGGTCGTTGCACCCTTCTTTCGGGTAGCGGGTAGCGGGTAGCGGGTAGCTGCCGCAGGTGAGCGGCGCGGGCTAAAGTCGCTGGACCGGGTTCTCTCCCGGTTTTTCCCGAGGGGGTCGGTTGTCCAAGGAACAGGATCTCGAGCTCGTGGCGGCGATCGAACCGGTCGTCGAGCGTCTCATGGCGGAGCACCGCGAACGCCGCGAGCACTGGTACGCCCACGAGTACGTCCCCTGGGAGCAGGGGCGCAACTTCCGTGCCGAACCGTGGGAGGAGTCGCAGGCGACCTTGTCGCCGGAGGTTCGCACTTCCCTCGTGCTCAACCTGCTGACCGAGGACAATCTGCCGTACTACCACGCCGAGATCGCGGCGCACATGCCCGCGGGGTCCGCTCTCGAACGTTGGACCCATCTCTGGACGGCCGAGGAGGCGCAGCACTCGATCGCGCTGCGGTCCTACCTCCTCACCTCGCGCAACTGCGATCCCCGGTCCCTCGAGAACGACCGCCTGCAAACGATGGAGGCAGGACACGACACCGGCTGGCGTGACCTCGCCGCCCTCTTCGTGTACACCTCGGCGCAGGAACTCGCCACCAGGGTCAGCCATCGCAACGCGGGCAAGCTCGCCGACGATCCCGTGGCGTACGACATCATGGGTCGCATCGCCACCGACGAGAACCACCACTTCCTCTTCTATCGAGGCGTGGCGGCCGCTCTCCTCGAGCAGGAGCCCGAGTCGATGCTCGAGGCGATGTACCGCGTGTTCAGCAACTTCTCCATGCCGGGAACCTCGATTCCCGGCTTCGTGCGCCGCGCCGTCGACATGGCGCGTGCCGGGGTGTACAACCTGCGCATCCACCACGACCGGGTGCTGCTGCCGCTGATCCGCGACTGGGGCATCGAGAACCTCACCGGGCTCACCTCCAGGGCGCGCGAACTGCAGCAGAAGGTGATGGACCTTCCGGCAACGGTCCTGCACAAGGCCGAGGTGTTCGAGCGCCGGATGGGCATCAGCCCGGCGTAGCCTGCCCGGCCGTCACGATCTGCGCTCAGGCGCCGTAGGGAGCAACGTACCCGGCGATGAACGCGAAGTGCAGTGCCGCGGCGACGACCACGAGGACGTGGAACGCCTCGTGATAGGAGAACACCCGCGGCCATAGCCGGGGTCGTCGGGTCACCAGGAACACCATTCCGACGGTATAGAAGATGCCGCCCAATCCGATGAGCAGGAGCGCCGTCCAGGGGAGGCGCTGCGACAGCGGCCAGACGATGAACACCGCGAGCCAGCCCTGGGTCGTGGCGAGCGCCACCGAGATCCAATGCCGCGCCACCTTGGCCTTCGCCTTGTAGATCGCTCCGACGACGACTATCCCCCACTGCACCCCCAGGGTGGCCCAGCGCAACCACCCGTCGAGGACGATGGCGGCTATGGGAGTGAAGGTGCCGGCGACGAGCACCGTGATCATGGTGTGATCGAGCTTCTGCATCCGCTGCTTCCACTCGCCCTGCCACGGGATCGAGTGGTACAGCGCACTGGTGGTGAAGAGCGCCACCAGGCTCAGACCGAATGCGAACAACGAGAGACGACGCCAGGCGCTTCCCGTGGTCAGCGCCAGGAGCAGCACCGTTCCGATCAGTGAGATGACGGCGGCGGCGCCGTGAAGCAAGCCCCGTACCGGGTGTGTCATCCTGCCGAGGGTGACTCGCTCGTGGGTCTCCATCGCAGACACGGTACTCCCCGGTCACCGATAGCGAGACTCATCCTCCGATGTACGACATCTCCACCTTCTGCCACCCGGCCGTCGCCGCGGAGCGGATCTCCGAGTAGCGGTCGGTGCGGGCCGTCCACACTCCGGCGAGGACCGCGGCGAGCTCGTCGTCGGACGCCCCGTCGCGCAACAAGGCGCGCAGGTCGTGGCCGCCGGTGGCGAACAGGCAGGTGTAGAGGGTGCCCTCCGCCGACAGCCGTGCCCGGGTGCATCCCCCACAGAAGGGCTGGGTCACCGAGGCGATCACTCCGATCTCGCCACTGCCATCGCGGTAGCGAAACCGATTGGCCACCTCTCCGGGGTAATTGGGGGCGATCGGATCGAGCGGGAACCGCCGGGCGATCGCCGCCACGATCTCGGCGGCGGGCACCACGTCGTCGAGCCTCCAGCCATTGCTGTGGCCGACGTCCATGTACTCGATGAACCGCACGATGTGCCCGGTGCCCCTGAAGTGGGCCGCCAGGTCGACGACGCCCGAGTCGTTGACGCCGCGCTTGACCACGGTGTTCACCTTGATCGGCCCGAGCCCGGTCGCAGCGGCGGCGGCGATGCCGTCGAGGATCCGGGACACCGGGACCCCGGCGTCGTTCATCCTCTGGAAGACGGCATCGTCCAGGGAGTCGAGGCTCACCGTGACGCGGCGGAGCCCGGCGGCGGCGAACGCGGCGGCGTCGCGGGCCAGCAGGCTGCCGTTGGTCGTCATCGTGAGGTCTTCGACACCGGGTATGCCCGCAAGCATCGCGATCAGATCGGGGAGACCGTGCCGCAGGGTCGGCTCGCCTCCGGTGAGGCGCACCTTGCGCACTCCGAGGCCGACCGCCACCCGGACGATGCGAGCGATCTCCTCGAACGCGAGCAGCATCTCCCTTGCCAGGAATTCGTAGTCGCGACCGAACACCTCGCGGGGCATGCAATAGCGGCACCGAAAGTTGCAGCGGTCCGTCACCGAGACCCGCAGGTCGCGGAGCGGCCGTCCGAGGGTGTCGCGTGGTTCCATCAGCTCCCCAAGTAACGCCACCGGGTCACAATGGCACCGGTGGCGTCACTAAGCATGGCGGTGTCGCCGTCGTTGTTCCACACCGACCCGGCGGCGCACCAGTGCAGTTCCCCCGCGGCATCGGTTCCGCATCCGGTGCGGATGATCAGGAACTCACCGGTGGCGATTGCCGTGCCGTTCGGGAACTCATAGCGGTGAGTCGAGGACTCATCCCGCAGGATCCAGCCGGCGATCGAAACCGCTGGGCCGGTGTTGCCCAGCACGACGAACTCCCCGTTGGGGTTCTCGTCGTCGCGTCCCGGCGCATCGAACTCGAGGTCGAACACGAAGATCCCGGGATCCACCGCCGGCCGGCACACCCCCCGCGCCCACATCCCCACCCCGCGTGACCACGCCTCCTCGTCGGCGGCGAGGAACTCCGGGCGCAGCGGGTGTTTCGCCGCCATGGCGATGGCCGCTCCCTCCGAGAGCAGCCACTGGTTGAGGTTGCGGCTTCCCTGATACACGTAGGCGAGCAGGCGGCCGAACTGGTCGCGGGTCGCGTCGCCGGCGGCCACGATCACGATCTCCCTCCCCACCGCAGCAGCGAGCGTGGACCGGGACTCGTCGGCGTGGCACTCGCCCGGCTCCGGGGCGTTGATGCCGAGCAGCCGAACCTCCTCGTCGTCGCTGCCGATCCTCACTACCAGCGAGTCGCCATCGAGCACTGCCACCACTTCGGCTCGAGTCCCGGGTGGCGCCTCGCCCGTGGTCGTGGCGGTGGTCGCCGGGGCGGTAGGGGCGGTCGCCACCGCGCCGCCGCCATCCCCGCACGCGGTGAGGACCACGGCGGCAACAAGCAGGCGGAGCCTCATTTCGCGACGGTACCGCAGTGCCGGATGGGACCGAGCGGCATCTTCCGATACCCTCCGCAGTCACAGGGCCGCTGCAGCCCGCAAGGGGAGCCATCGATGCCATACGCTCGTGTCAACGGAAACATGCTGTTCTACCGGGAGTCGGGGGAGGGACCGGCTGCGATCTTCCTCCACGGCTTCCCGCTCGACCACAGCCTCTGGCTCGATCAGCTCAAGGGGCTGGCCCACGTCCGTCACTGCATCGCTCCCGACCTGCGCGGCTTTGGCAGGTCCGATCCGACCGTCGACCCCGTGCTCACCATGGAAATGCTCGCCGACGACGTCGTCGGTCTCATGGCCGCACTCGGGATCGACCACGGCGACGTCGTCGGCCTCTCGATGGGTGGTTATGTGGCCCTGGCGCTCTGGGAGCTCCGTCCCGAGGTGGTCCGCTCGCTGGCGCTGCTGGATACCCGGGCCGGGGCCGACGGTCCCGAGGCGCGGTCGGGGCGCGACGCCATGATCGATCGGATCCTCGACGGGGGGCGCCGGGCTCTGGCCGACGAGATGGTTGGCGGGCTGCTCGGGCGCTCCCCGTCACGCCGTGCCCAGGCCCGGCTCCGGTCGATGGTCGAGGGCACCCGCTACGAGACCCTGGTGGCGTCGCTCGAGGGGATGCGCGATCGCAAGGACCGCAGCGCGCTGTTGCCCACGATCTCCGTGCCGACCCTGGTCGTTGGCGGGGAGGAGGACGCCCTCATCCCTCCGGACCGGGTCCGCGAGTTGGCCGCCGCCATCCCCGGCGCCCGCATCACGATCGTTCCCGGGGCCGGGCACCTGACCGCGCTGGAGGCCCCCGATGCCGTCAACCAGGCCCTGATCGAGCTGTTCGAGGGGCGCAAGGTGGTGTGGTGGCGTTGAACCCTGGCGGGCCGACGGAGCGGGGTCGCGGGCCATTGGGTCGAAGGTCCTGGCCGAGATGGGCCGAACAGCCCTGGTGGGCCGGCACCGTGCTCGTGCGCTAGCATCCCGCCGAATGTTCGGAGCCCGGGGCTCTTCCGCGAGATGAAGGATTGACCATGCGTAGGTTGTCTTTGGTGGGCCTTGTGCTGTTGGTCGTGGCGGCTGCAGGCTGCGCCAGCAGTTCGGGCAGCACCGCCGAGACCGCCGAATTGCGCATCCTGGCCGGCACCGTCGAGGTTGCCGTCGGATCTGGGGACTTCGCCGCCGCCGTCGATGGGCAGGTGCTGGAAGCCGGCCACACCGTACGCACCAGGACCGATGGTCGCGCCGCGATCGAGTATTTCGACGGTTCGGTGACGCGCCTCGACCACGACACCAGCTTCACCATCACGACGCTCGAGACCTTGAACAACGACGATGAGTCCAAGGTGATCGAGGGCGAGCAGGCCAACGGCAACACCTACACCCGGGTGGTGTCGCTGACCGACTCGGCCAGCCGCTTCGACGTCGTCACCCCGACCGCAACCGCCTCGGTGCAGGGCACGGTCTACGCCGTGATCATCAACTCCGATGGCTCGACGACGGTCGCGGTGATCGACGGAGGGGTGAACGTTCTGGAGGGGGGCACCGAGTTCGCGGTCGGCGTCGGGTTCATGGTGACCGTCTATGCCGATGGCACCTTCAGCGACCCGGAACCGATCCCGGCGGAGCTTCTCGACGGTGACTGGATCACCTACAACCGGTGCGACATCGATGTCGAGAGCGACTGCGACATCGAGCCGGCTCCGCTCGCTTCGATCGAGATCAGCCCGGGGACTGCGGAAGTGGAAGCCGATGAGCCCCAGGAGTACACCGCCCAGGGCTTCGACGCCGAGGGCAACCCGCTGGGCGCGGTCGGCGCCACCTACGAGATCACCGATGGAACTTGCGAGGCGGCCTCGTGCTCGGCGGCGTCGCCGGGTGAGCACACGGTCACCGGTTCCTTTGGCGGATTCACCGACACGGCCACGCTGACGGTCGGGCTCGGCGACGTCGCGGTGACCCTGGACTGGGAAGGTCCCGCTGACATCGACCTCTGGGTCACCGATCCGAACGGCGAGACGGTGAGGTACGACAGCGACTCGAGTTCTGGTGGACATCTCGACGACGACTCCAACAAGGACTGTGAGGCGGACGCGCCACCGCCCCCGGAGACCATCTCCTGGGAGCCCGGCACCGCGCCGCTCGGTTCGTACTCCGTCACCGTCGACTACTGGACGGAGTGTGGGGCCGGAGCGGTCGAGTTCACGGTCACCGTCACGGTCAACGGGCAGGTGATCCTGTCCACGACCAGCACGCTGACGGACGTGGACGACAGCTTCGAAACAGGCTTCGAGGTGGCTTCCGCCTCCTGAAGGCCGGATCGATTGGGGTGGCGTCGGCCGCCATCGGTGGGAACCGGTGGGCGCCCGGCGCCACCTCTGTGTTCTGGAGGAGTGATGCCGCGAAATTGGAGACAGAAGCCAATGGTCAGCGTGCAGGGCACCGTGGGCGGCCTCGCCTCCATCGTGATTTCGTTCGATGTCGTCGCGCCGAAATGCGGACCGTGACGTGCCCAGGGTGGGCGGAGCTGCCACCGCTCGTCGCGGTGGAAATGGGTAAGGTCGCCGCGCCATGAACATCCGTCACAGCTTGTGGTTCAAGCCGCTGGTCGCCCTGGGGATCGTGGCCGCGGTGACGATCGCCTCGTATGTGGGGTTGTCGAACGACTTCTTCTTCACCACCCAGCTGCGCCTGGCCGACAACCTGTTTCCCGGCGCTCCCGCCGACGATCGCATCGTCGTGGTGGCGATCGACGACGAGTCCATCGCCGAGGTCGGGCGCTGGCCGTGGAGCCGGGGGGTCCACGCCGACGTCATCGATGCCGTCACCGGCGACGGCGCGATGCTTGTCGGTTACGACGTGACGTTCGGAAACCCGGCTCTCGACGACGCGGCAGGCGACCAGCGGATGACCGCGGCCATGGCGGATGCGGGGAATGTCGTCCTGATCGGCAGCTTCGAGTTCGGGGAGAAGCCGACGGACGTCGATGCCCTGTTGATCGCCTCCGAGTGGTTCCCCCCGATCCCCGAGTTCGCCGGCGTCGCCGTGGGGATCGGCCATGCCAACACCCGTCCCGACACCGATGGCGTGGTGCGCGCCCTGCCTCCCGTGGTCGAGGCGCCGGACGGCTCGCTGGTGGCGTCGCTGTCGTTCGCGCTGGCGCAGCGGGCGACGGGACAGTCGGGACCGATCACGCTGCGCCCCGGGGGGATCCAGGTCGGCGGCCTGGGGGTGCCCACCAGCGACCTGCGACTCCTCGACCTCAATTTCGCCGCGGGCTATCCCACCATTCCCGCCGCGGACGTGCTCGCCGGGAGGGTCCCCGCCGGAACCTTCGAGGGGAAGATCGTGCTCGTCGGCGCCACCGCGCTCGGCCTCGGCGACCTGGTGGCCACACCGCTGGACAAGGCAGGCAAGCAGCCCGGCGTCACGGTGCACGCCAATGCCCTCAACACCATCCTCACCGGCCGCTACCTCGAGCGCGCACCGATCGCCGTGACGGTCCTTCTGGTCTTCGGCATCGGCCTGGTGCTGGCGGTGGCGACCCTGTACCTGCGCCCCTGGTATGCCGTCTTCATCGGCCTCGCCCTCGGCGCCGGCTACCTCGCCCTGGTGTTCACCCGGTTCGACGACGGCATCGTGATGAACATGGTCTATCCCGTGGTCGCGCCACCAATCGTGTTCGTCTCCGGCCTCGGGGTGCGCTACTTCACCGAGACCCGGGAACGCAAGTACGTCACCAACGTCTTCGGCCGCTACCTGGCCAAGGACGTCGTCAAGGAGGTGCTCGCCTCGCCCGAGGGTGCGGTGGCGACACTGGAGGGCGCGTCGCGGCCGCTGGCGGTCCTGTTTGCCGACCTGCGCGGCTTCACTGCGGCCTCGGAGAAGGCCACCCCGACCGAAGTGGTGTCGGCGCTCAACGAGTACCTCGAGGCGATGACCCGGGCGGTGGTGGAGGAGCGGGGCACCATCGACAAGTTCATGGGCGACTGCATCATGGCGTTCTGGGGGGCTCCCCGGTCCGACCCCGAGATGGTGGTGCGCTCGGTGCGCGCCGCGCTGCGGATGCAGGACCTGATCGACGTGGCCATGGCGACCGGCAAGGCGGGAGATCTCAAGGTGAAGGGCTGTGGCGTGGGCCTCTCCGTGGGCGAGGCGGTGGTCGGCAACATCGGCTCGACCGAGCGCCTCGACTACACCGCCATCGGGGACACCGTCAACACCGCGAGCCGGGTGTGCGGCGTCGCCGAGGGCGGCGATATCGTGGTCACCGAGGAGTTCGCCGCCGCGCTCCCGCGCGACGAGTTCCGCCTGGCGGAGTTGCCCCCGCTCAAGGTGAAGGGCAAGGAGTCCCTGCTCCGGGTCTACCAGGTGCTCCGCCCCGGGCAGCAGCCCAAGGTCTTCGGCGCCGGCGACTTCAAGGATGCCAGCGAGGAAAAGCACCACTTCGAGCCGGTGGCGGCGCCACCCAAGGTGGCGGGATACGCCCCGGTGGACCCGAGCGGCAAGGTGGCCGAGCTCACCGAGGCCGACACCCCCGGATCCTGAAGGCCGGGCCTGGGGCCGGCTTTCGCTACCCTGCGCGCATCCCAGCGAGGAGCGACAAACCGTGAAGTGGAGAGTGCTGAGCGCCCTGCTGCTCGCCATGGCCCTGGTGACGGCAGCTTGCGGCGACGACGACGCCGCCACCACGACCGCAGCCGGGCAGTCGTGTGAAGTGGCCGATCTGAACCTGGTGACCCCGGGGCAACTCACCGTTGCCACCGGTGAGTTCATCTTCCCGCCGTGGGTGGGTTCTCCCGATGGCGAGGGGTTCGACGATCCCGAGTCGGGAATCGGGTTCGAAGCCGCCCTCGCCTACGAACTGGCGGCCGAGTTGGGCTTCACCCCGGAACAGGTCGTCTGGGTGCGGACCGGGTTCGACGAGGTCATCACCACGGGAGACAAGAACTTCGACTTCAACATCCAGCAGTACACGATCTCCGCCGATCGCGACGCGGTGGTCGACTTCTCCGACCCGTACTACTCGAATGCCCAGGCGCTGGTGGCGTTCCCCGACAACCCGATCGCCGGCGCCACGACGCTGGCGGACCTCAAGGATGCCAAGCTCGGGGTTCAGGTGGGTACCACCAGCCTCGACTACATCGACGAGGTCATCCAACCCGATACGGCTGCCGCGGTGTACGAGACCACGGTCGACGCCACGTCCGCGCTGGTGGCGGAGCAGATCGACGGCCTCGTCGTCGACCTGTACACCGCGTATTACATCGTTGGCGCCGAGGTCACCGATGCCGTCGTGGTCGCCGAATTCGCCGCCCCCGCTGCCGAGCCCGACGAGTTCGGCCTGCTGTTCGAGGAAGGCAATCCGTTGCAGGGGTGCGTGAACGCGGCGTTGGCGGCGCTGCGCGGCGACGGAACGCTGGCGGCTCTCGAAGACGAGTGGTTGGTGGCTGCCGGTGGCGTCCGCGTGATCTCGGAGTAGGTGGCTCCTACCCAACTCGAGCGGATCGAGCGCCGGGGACCGCGCTTGCTGTGGCCCCGGCGCTCGCCGCGTTCGTCCGAGGAGGGTGCCCGGGGGTCCCTGGTCGCGGTCGTGTCGACCGTCGTCGTGTTCGGGGTGCTCGCGGCCCTGGTGCTGAGCTCTGAAGCCTGGCCGGCGGTGCAGCGGCAATTCTTCAGCTGGACCCATTTCAAGGCGAGCTTCCCCAAGGTGCTGGGGGCGTTCTGGCTCGACATCAAGATGTTCCTGGTGGCTGAGATCCTCATCCTGGTGATCGGGCTGGCGGTGGCCATGGCCAGATCGTTACGCGGGCCGGCCTTCCTTCCGCTGCGGATCCTCACCATCGGCTACATCGATCTCGCTCGCGGCCTGCCGCTGCTGCTCCTGATCCTGTTGATGGGGTTTGGCATCCCCGCGCTGCAACTGCCGGGCGTGCCCAACAGCGCCCTGTTCTGGGGCATTGCCGCCCTGGTGTTCTCGTACGCCGCCTACACCGCCGAGGTCTATCGGGCCGGCATCGACTCGGTCCACGAGAGCCAGCGCATGTCGGCGCGCTCGATCGGCCTCACCCAGACCCAGTCGCTGTGGCATGTGATCGTTCCGCAGGCGGTGCGCAACGTCGTCCCGGCGCTGCTCAACGGGTTCGTCAGCCTGCAGAAGGACGTCGCCCTGGTGTTCGTGCTGGGGGTGCGCGAGGGCCTGCGGGAGGCCGACATCTACAACGCCCGCACCTTCAACTACACGAGCTACATCGCGGCCGCGGTGCTGTTCCTCGCCGTCAGCGTGCCCGTGGCCCGTTTCACCGATTGGTACACCGAGCGCGACCGTCGCCGCATGCAGGCGATGAGCACATGACGGCCCTCAAGCTCGCGCTGCGCGGCGTCGCCAAGGCCTTCGACGGAAAGGAGGTGCTGCGATCCGTGGATCTGGAAGTGGCACACCATCAGGTCGTGTGTCTCATCGGCTCCTCGGGCTCGGGCAAGTCGACACTGCTCAAATGCATCAACCTGCTGGTCCCGATCGATTCCGGCCAGATCGTGCTGGATGGCGTCGCCATCACGGCTCCCGGCGTCAACCCGAATCAGGTGCGTCAGTCGATGGGAATCGTGTTCCAGGCCTTCAACCTGTTCCCGCACATGCGGGTGATCGACAACATCACCCTGGGGCCGCGCAAGGTCCATGGCGTGTCCCGCGCCGAGGCAGAGTCGCAGGCGCGGGCGCTGCTGGAGCGGTTCGGCCTGCTCGACAAGGCCGCCGAGTACCCCGACCGGCTCTCCGGGGGCCAGCAACAGCGGGTGGCCATCGTGCGGGCCCTGGTCTCGCGGCCCGGACTGATGCTCCTCGACGAGGTCACCTCGGCGCTCGACCCGGAGTTGGTGGCCGAGGTGCTCGGTGTGATCCGCGACCTCAAGGCCGAAGGGATGACGATGGTCATCGCCACCCACGAGATGGGATTCGCCCGCGACGTGGCCGATCTGGTGGGTTTCCTCGATGACGGTGTGATGCTCGAGCTGGGACCTCCCGCGGCGATCTTCGAGGATCCGCAGCGGCCGCGCACCCGCCAGTTCCTGCAGAGGATCATCGCCGCCGGACGGCTCTGAAGACACCTGCCCGCCGCCTGCCGGTGTCGCCCGGGAAGCGTCACCCCCCATCGCTACCATCCGCCGCCATGAGCCGACTGCACGTGGAGGGGTGGGCCCCCGAATATGGCGCGTCCGTAGAACCGGACGAGGGGCTCTCCCCGGCCGAGGGAGCGGTCGACGTCGAAGTCGAGGATCGCCCCTGGGAGTCGATCCCCGGCGTCGACGACGGCATCCCCGTGGTCGCCTTCGTCGACGGGGTGCGCCGCATCGACGCCCGCCTCGTCCTCGATGCCCCCACCGGCCCCGTCGCCGGCATCTGCGGATCCTTCGGCGTGGGGGCGGTGGTGTGGCGGCGCGACGAGGTGCGCAG
>DNGH01000277.1 GCA_003486285.1 Actinomycetota bacterium | reverse complement strand
GAGGGCGCAGTCCAGCCGGGTGCGGTTGACCATCTCGATGATGGTCGCCACTCCCCGCCCCTCCTCCCCCACCCGCCATGCCAGGGCGCCGTCGAGTTCGATCTCCGCCGACGCGTTGGAACGGTCCCCCATCTTGTCCTTGAGCCGCATCATGAAGATTGCGTTGCGGGTGCCGTCGGGTCGGTAGCGGGGCATGGCGAAGCAGGTGAGTCCGCCCGGTGCCTGGGCGAGCGCCAGGAACACGTCCGACATCGGGGCCGAACAGAACCACTTGTGCCCGGTGAGGGCGTAGCCGTCGGCGGCGGGGCGGGCGATGGTGGAGTTGGCCCGGACGTCAGAACCGCCCTGCTTCTCGGTCATCGCCATCCCGGCGGTGAGTCCCGGCTTGGCGGAGGCGGGGAGGTCGCGCCCGTCGTACTCCCTACCGGTGAGCTTCGGCTCCCACTGTTCCGTCAGTACGGGCTCGGTGCGCAACGCCGGGATCACCGAGTACGACATGGACAGTGGGCACATGTGCCCGTAGTCGACCGGGCTCCACACGATGGTCTTGGCACAGCGCAGCACGTGCGCTCCGGGACGGGGGTCGGACCAGGCGGCGCCATGAAGGCCGCGGGCCACCGCCGCCGCCATCAACTGGTGGTAGGCCGGGTGGTACTCCACACGGTCGATCCGGTTGCCGTGACGATCGTGGGTCTGCAGCACCGGGCGATTGGCCTCGGCGGCGCGTCCCCAGTGGCGTGCCTCGGTGCTCCACACGAAGGCCCCGGCTTCGACGAGTTCCGGATCACCCCAGGCGGCACCCTCGCGCCGCACGGCTTCGACGAGGGCTCGATCCGCCAGGTACCCGTTCAGACCCTCCAGCGGCGGGGGCTGGTTGATGACCTCGTGGGTGGCGGGCATGGCGCTCCTACTGGTGGGCGGCGCGCTCCAGGATGGCATCGAAGTACTTGGCCAACTCGGTCTTGAGCTGATCCAGCGACTCGATCACGTACAGGTCCTTGTGCTGCTCGTACAGCACCTTGTCGTGGCCGATCACGTTTTCGATGGAGAAGTCGTGATAGGTCATGCGGCCCTCGGCGGCGTTGAGGAACTCCTCGCCCCCGGACATGAGGCCGGTGCCGAACACCTTCATCTTCCCGTCTTCGCGGATCATCCCGAACTCGGTGGAGTACCAGGCGAGGCGCTTGATGTTCTCCTTCTCCTCGTCGGAGGCGGAGGAGAGGTAGGCCGGGGCGAACATCTCCTGGACCTCGGCGTAGTAGCGGTTCATCCAGAAGGGGAGATGCCCGAAGATGTCGTGGAACATGTCCGGCTCGGGGGTCCAGTCGAGCTCCTCCCAGGACCGCATGTAGTTGGTGATCAGAAACTCGTGACGCTCGAAGTAGCGATACCAGTCGTCCGATGAGGTGTAACGGACGTCGGTGCGCACCACCTTCCATCCGCTGGCCGGAGTGATCCTGGTGTTGAGCTCGTCGAGTGTCGGGATGCGGTCGGCCGGCAGCCGCAGCTTCTCGAAGCCGCTCAGGTAGTGCACCGAAGCGTGCTCCTGGACCCGCGTCACCTGGCGCCGGTACAACTCCGCCCAGGTCTTGTTCTGCTCGGGGGTGAACTCGATGTCTTCCATGGCTCCCTCCTGCGACCCGGGAAGCGTAACGACCCTCGGCCGTAGCGGCGGGCTCAGCCGGGCAACGGTTTCCGCATCTGCCAGGAGAGCTTGGTGACCCGGTAGCCGAGACCCTCGTAGAGCGGGAAGGCGCCATTGGGATTGGTGGTGTGCACGCCGAGCGCGGCGTACTCCATTCCCATGTCGCGAAACATCCCCATGCTCTGCGCGATCAACGCCCGGGCCACGCCCTGGCGGCGCCACTCGCGCTGCACGGAGATGCTCTCGGTGTAGCCCCACTTCCGTCCGAGGGTGTCGTTCTCGGCAGCGTTGACGTGGTTGAGCACCTGTCCGGCGACTCCGTCGCCGGCGAAGGCGACCTTCCACAGGGAGGGGTCGTTGTACTCCCAGGCCCGCCAGCGCTCGTAGTCGGTCTCGGTCTGCGGCGAGTAGCCGACGTGATCGCGGAAGGCGCGATCGTCCGCCTCCCACACCGCCCGGGCGTCGTCCCAGGTGGTGGAACGCACCGCCAGCCCTTTGGGAAGCGGCAGGTCGGGAATCTCGTCGGACAGAGGCCGGGTCATCTCGGCATAGGTCTCGACGCGCTCGTAGCCGCGAGCGACGAGGGTCGCCTCGCGCTCGGCCTCGCCCTGGTCGACGAAGGCGGTGAGGAACTGCTTGCCGGGGTGGGGACGTTCCGATGCGATCTCGGCCAGGCGGTGCTCGAGCCAGTCCTGCATCGCCTCGCCCACGCCGCGGCCGCGCCCCGCGGGATGGACGAAGAGGATCGCCAGTAGCGAGCGCAGTTGCGTGGCCTCCTCGACCCACCACGTCACCCTGCCGTAGGCGACAGCGTTGTCGTCGGTGGTCTCGCCGATGATCAGGTCGGTATCGAGGTCGCAGTTGGTGAGGTGGCGGTAGTCGTTGGTGATCCCCTCGAGCGTATCGATGCCGGAAATTCCATCGGCCAACCGGGCGGCGTTGTAGATCGCCAGCAAGCGGGCGAAGTCGCTCTCGTCGCGGTAGTGCCGCAACCGCACCCCGCCGATCGGTTCGGGTAGGGAAGGCATCGAGTCAGCCTATCTCGGCGAGGGCGCGCAGAACCCTGTCGTGCAGAGGGCCATTGCTCACCAGCACGCCGCGGTTGTGTTCGAGGCGGTCACCCGCGGTGAAGTCGAGCGGCAGACCGTCGAGATCGGTGATCCTGCCCCCGGCCCCGGCGACGATCGCGGCCCCGGCGGCGTGGTCCCACACCCGCTCCCGCCAGTCGTCCCGATTGCGGGGACGCAGATACAGATCGGCCATCCCGGCGGCGACTGCGGCGTACTTGGCCTGGCTGTCGATACGCACCCAGCCGCCGCCGATGCCGACGCGTTCCACGACTCGCTGCAGCAGCTCCGGATCGCCGTGGGCCACCTCCACGCTCCCGAGGATGCGGGCGCGTCCGGGGTCGGCCACCCCCGAGACGACGAGGGGACGGACCTTGCCGCCACCGAGCGACTCGACGAACGTCCCGAGCCTCGGGCCGCCCCAGACCAAGACCCCGTGCATGCCGGAGAGTTCGAGCCGGGGGCAACCCAAGGCACCAAAGACCGGTTGACCATCCTCGATCAGACCGACGGCGATGGCGTACTGATCGCCGCGCAGCAGGCCCTTGGTGCCATCGATCGGGTCGATCGCCCACACCCGATTCCCGCCGCCACCGCGATGGTCGATCCAGCCAAGCACCTGTTCCTTGGTGACCGCACCCTCGACCGCGGCGGCGACCGCGGTCGTCACTCCGGCGACGACGTCGGCGCCGGCTCGCACCAGGTCGGCCGAGCACTCCTCCGCCAGCACAGCATCATCGGGAACGACGGCGATCAGTGCCCGCAAGAGGACTGCCTGAGCACCGAAGTCGGCTGCGGTCACCGGTTCGCGCTCCCGCTTCTCGTACCAGAACTGAGATGCAGCTGCGGAAGTGACGCAAAGTCGCGCCGCCCGGCGCACGGCGTCGCGGATCAGTCCGATCTCGGTTTCGAGGAGGGATGACACCGGGAGAATGTTCGCAGGATTCGTCACGGACCGGTCCACGGGAAGCCTGGCGGAGGATGGTTCGGGGTAGGTTGCCGCCATGCGCTACCTCGATGCCGCCGCCACCCGGGCCAGCCTGGGCATGGGAGAGGCGATCGCGGCGATGGAACTCGCCCTTGGCGACGATCGCGAGGTCCCGGTGCGCAACCGGCTCGGCGCCTCGCTGTTCATGGCGGGAAGGGTGGGGCGCGACAGCGGGGTGAAGGTGGTGTCGACGGTCCCCGGCAAGCCCTACGGCATCGTGGCGGTGTTCGATGGGGACGGCGCCTGCCGCGGCCTGGTCGATGGACCGACGCTCACCGCGATCCGCACCGCGGCGGGCGCCGGCCTGGCGACGCGGCT
>DNGH01000283.1 GCA_003486285.1 Actinomycetota bacterium | reverse complement strand
TTCCCCCAAAGTCCCGCACCGGGCTCCTGGGCCCGTACTTCGGTGCTGCCAGCCCTGCGGCTCCGAGCAGTCGGAGCACCCGGCCGCGGTGGGGGCGGAACTCGTCCAGCAACTCCAGCATCCTGGCGTCGTCGGCCCGATCCTCGCCGACGAGGGCCCAGGCCACGGTGTTGGGGAGGTGGTAGTCGCCGACCGGCACGGCATCGGGGTCGCCGAGTGCCGACAATCCCACCTTGGCTGCCGTCCACGGCCCGACCCCGCGCACTGCGGTGATGCGGGCATAGGCGTCGGCGAGCGGCAGCGTCGCCGCCTCCTCGATCCGCTTGGCGCGCTGCGCCACCCGGATCAGGGTCTCGGCACGGCCCCGTTCGATCCCCCAGGGGTGGAATGCGGGGTATCCGCAGGCGGCGATCCGAGCCGGATCCGGAGGCAGCAGCAGGCGGCGGGGCCCCGGAGCCGGACCACCCAGTGCCCGGCACAGCGCGAAGTAGCCATTGCGGGCCTCGGTGCCGGTGACGCGCTGTCCGACGATCATGCGCAACAGTCCCTCGACCACGTTGCCACTGCGGGTGATGCGCACCCCGGGGTGATGCCGCAGGAGGCGCGCCACCACCGGATGGGCCGGGGCAAAGCCGGCGGGATCGTCGTTGGCCCCACAGATGTCCGGGGCGCGCGTCAGGGCCAGGTCCACACCGGGCCCCCAGGCCTCGGCGGCTATGGTGTCGCCGCCGCTGAAGTGCAGCGTGACCGGTCCGTCGGAGGTGCGCAACGCCAGCCAGGCGCCGTCGGATGCGAGGGCGATCGAGGGATCGGCCCCACCCGCCGAGTACCCCCCGATGGCGGCCCGCAGATCCATCGGGGCCACGGAGGTGAAGGTGCGGGAGGACATGGGGGCGAGAGTATGCCGGGCGAGGGGCGAGGGGCGAGGCAGAGGCGCCCGCCGGGGCGTGACAGTAGGGGCGGTGGACTCTGGCGTGCGGTGGGCGGTGGAGTAAGCCGGAAGTATGCGCACCCGATTCTCGCTCCCGCTCGGCCTTGCCCTGGTGCTCGCCGCCTGTGCGGGTGGGGCCGATCTGTCCGGCATGTGGTCTCCGGTGTACGACGATCCCGGCGTCTTCGGCGGGTCGGGTGATCAACGGATGTCGGCGCTGGCCGACTTCGGGGGCGACCTGATCGCCGTCGGTTACGACACCGCAGACGGCGACGCCGACGCCATCGTGTGGCGCTCTCGGGACGGAATGGTGTGGGACCGGATCCCCCACGACGAGGTGGTGTTCGGTGGTGATGGCGATCAGATGATGGGTGGCGTGGCCGTGATCGACGGTGGCGTGATCGTCGTGGGCAGCGACACCTCCGGGGGCGACCAGGACGCCGCGGTGTGGACGTCACCCGATGGCCTGTCGTGGTCCCGGGTCCAGCCCGACGAGGCCGTATTCGGGGGAGACGGCGACCAGACGATGTGGGCCGTCACCGCGGGTGGGCCGGGTGTCATTGCGGTCGGGCTCGACGGTTCGGGCGGCGACTCCGACGCCGCGGTGTGGACGTCCCCAGATGGTGTCGAGTGGTCACGGGTGGCGCACGACGAGGTCGTCTTCGGCGGCACTGGAGACCAGTGGGCAGTCGACGTGGTCACCGGAGACCTCGGTGTCATTGCCGTCGGCAGCGACCGTACGGCGGGGTACGGCGATGCCGCGGTCTGGAGGTCGGACGATGGGTCGAGCTGGGTCCGGGTTCCGAACCAGGACGAGGTGTTCGGGGCCTTCGGAGACGAGGCGATGTGGGGGGTGGCGTTGGGTGGCCCCGGTGTGGTGGCGGTCGGGTGGGCCTGGCACAGCGTGGAGCAGTACCGGGCCGCGGTGTGGACCTCACCCGACGGCGTGACGTGGACGCCCGTTCCCGACGGCCCGACGCTGCGGGGGAGTGTCCCCAAGGCGGCCTTCATGCATGCGGTCGCCAGCAGCGACGCCGGCTTCGTGGCCGTGGGCAACGAGTCGTCGCTCGGACTGGAGTCCGATCCTGCGGTGTGGACCTCCCCCGATGGGGTGATCTGGACCCGGTTCGCCGACCCGGGAGGCAAACTCGCCGATCCCGGCGCCCAGGGGATGGCGGCGGTCGTGATCGGACCGGACGGGATGGTGGCGGTGGGGTGGGAGGGGGTCCCCGGCTACGTGGACACCGACGCCCGGGTGTGGATGGTGCCCCGCAAGTAGAACGCCGGCTATCGGATAGACGGTCCCAGCCGATACCCTCGCGGCCGCATGTACGAGCGCCTCTCCTTCCTCGACAACACCTTCCTGGCCATGGAGGGACCGAACAACCCGATGCACGTCGGGGCGACGCTGGCCTTCGGCCCGGGGACGCTCGACACCGCGGCGGGCGGCGTCGACATCGCCGCGATCCGCGCCTTCATCGGCAATCGCCTCCAGTACGTGCCGCGCTACCGCCAGCGTCTGGAGTGGATCCCGGTCGAGCGTCACCCGGTGTGGGTGGACGACTCCGGCTTCGACATCGCCTATCACGTGCGTCACATCGCATTGCCCCGTCCCGGGACCGAAGAGCAGTTGCGCACCCTCGCCGGGTCGATCCTGAGCCAGGCGCTCGACCGGTCGCGGCCGCTGTGGGAGGTGTGGGTGGTCGAGGGCCTCGAGGTGGATGGGTTTGCCCTCGTCTCCAAGGTGCACCACTGCATGGTGGATGGGATCGGTGGAGTCGATCTGATCAAGGTCCTGCTCGCTCCGGAGCCGACCACCGAGGTGGGGACACCCGACGAATACCAGCCGCGTCCCGCCCCGAGCCGCAGCCAGTTGTTCGCCGACGAGGTGGCGCGCCGGATACGGGCCCCGCGCCAGGCGGTGCAGAGCGTGCGCAGGTTCGCCGAGGGATCGCGGGCGATGCGGGACGAGTTGCAGCAGCGGCTGCTGTCGATGACGGCCTCGGCGCGCTCGGGGTGGTTCAGCAAGGCGTCGGGCACTCCCCTCAACCGCAAGATCGGCCCCAACCGCCGGGTGGACTTCCTCCACACCGATCTGGATCGGGTCAAGGCGGTGAAGAACGCCCACGGTGGGACGGTCAACGACGTGGTGATCACCGCGGTCGCCGGGGCGGTGCGGTCGTTCCTCGTCGACGACCGCGGAGCGGATGTCGCCGGGCTGGACTTCCGGGCGATGGTTCCGGTGTCGACCCGGGGGGAGTGGCCCCTCACCGACTCCGCCAATGCCGTCACCATGTGGCTGGTGGATCTGCCGATCGACGAACCCGACCCGTTGGAACGCTATCGCAAGGTCCGGGAGCGGACCGAGCACCTCAGGGAGACCGACCAGGCGACCGGGGCGGCGCTGCTCACCCAGACGGCGTCGTTCACTCCGTCCACCTTCCTGTCGATGGCCGCCCGGGTGGCGGCGGCCACGGCCCGTCCGTTCAACATGACCGTCACCAATGTGCCCGGGCCGCAGATCCCCCTGTTCCTCCTCGATGCCCCGCTGCGGCGAATCTTCCCGGTGGTGCCGCTGTGGGTGAACCACGGGGTGGGGGTGGCGCTGTTCTCCTACGACGGGGCCCTGGATTGGGGGATCGTCGCCGACTGGGACACGGTGCCCGACATCGCGCAGTTCACGGCGCGTCTGCGTCAGGCGCTCGACGAACTCCATGCCCGGTCGCAGTGATCCGGCGCCTCCTCCCCGCCCTGCTCGTCGCCATCAGCGCCTGTAGCAACGCGGTGCCCGAGGCCGAGCCGTTCCTCGGGGTGTGGGCCTCGCAGGGATGGGGGATCATCCTGCACGTCCACGAGGGCGATGCGGACGTCTACGAAACCTCGGCCACGCATTGCCTCCGCGCCAGTTCCGGCAGTGCCCGCAACATCGACGACTTCGTGACCCTCGATGGGGCGCGCCTGGTCCTCACCGATGGCGGGCGGGTCGTCTACTTCGTGGCACTCCCCGACCTGCCCGCGGCGTGCTCGACGACGCTCGATGCGTCTCCGCAGGCGGTGCTCGGCGCGGTGGTGACGGCCGTGGAGGAGCACTTCCACCCCGGGGTCGATCCGGAATGGGCCGGTCGCGTCGCCGCCCTGACTCCACCTCCCGCCGGGGATGATGCTGCGCTGCTCGCCGCCATCACCGAGTTGCTCACGCCGTTGCGGGATCCGGCGATCGCGCTGCAACCCGGTGCCGGGCCGATCTGGGCGCCATCGCCCGGCGGAGCCGGCAGTGCCCTCGCCGCCGCCCTCAGAGCTGGGACGCTGCTCCCCGGAGCGACCATCGCCGGAGCCGGCGGCATCGTCGCCTTCGACCTCGGGGGTGGCGTCCAGTATCTCGGCCTGCTCCGCCTCGGCGGTTCCGCCGACAGCAGCAGCGGTTCCCAGCGGGTGATCGCGGCCGCGCTCGATCAGACTCTGCGCCACGCCTCAGGCCTGATACTGGATCTGCGGGCGGCGACCACGGGGGCCGAGGTCGATGCCCTGCTGGTGGCGACGCGCTTCGTCACCGCTCGCACCGTGGTGGCGACGATCGAGGGCCGCGTCGACGATGGGGGCGGCCGGATCCACGCCGGTGAAGCGGTGGTCAATCCGATGCCGACAGGTCCGTTCCCGGGCCGGGTGGTGGTCCTGATCGGTCCCGGTACCGCCGGGCCCGCCGAGTTGCTGGCACTGGCGCTGGCTCCGCTGACCAACGTGGTGATCCTCGGCGAGCCGACTGCGGGGAGTCCGCGCTCGCCACTGGTGCGTACTCTGCCGAACGGCTGGGTGCTCGGCGTCCCCAACACCGAGGTGACCGTGGATGGGGTGCCCCGCGTCGGCAACCCGCTCATCCCCGATGAGACCGCGGTCCTCACCGTCGAAGACGTGGCCGCGGGCCGCGACCCGGGACTCGAGGCAGCCCTGGCGGTGATCGGCAGTTAGGCGCCGGGTCGGCTCACCAGGAGCGATCGCCGACCGCCACGAGGTAGCCCTCGAGGGTGCCGACCACGATCATCCCGTTGGCGGCGACGGCGGGGGAGGCCAGCACCGAGTAGCCGGTCTGCGGCGCCCACTCACAGAATCCCGGGGTGTCGAAGTCGGTGGGAAAGGTGCCGGCATCGTTGCCCAGGTATATCTTCCACACCCGGGTCTGGGTCTCGATGTCCACCCCGTAGAGCGCCCCATCGTGGCGGGCGATGACGACTTGGCCGGAGACCACTGCGGGCGAGGGCCAGTGGGGGAAGCAGTAGGCGCCGGTCTGCACGTCCCACGCCGTCTGGCCGGTCTCGATCTCGAGTGCCACCAGACGGTCCGAATAGGGCTCCCCGTACACGAGCAGGTCGCCGACGGCGGCCACCGAGGAGCGGATGCTGCCCCATTCGTTCTTGACACCGGCGGCGTCCTCGGCCCGCCAGGCTATCGACCCATCGCTCTTGTTGAGCGCGGTGATCGCCGGTTCGGCAAAGGTGTCCTCGCGCAGCATCGTGATCACCACGAGATCGCGCACGATGGTGGGAGCGGCCCAGATCCGGGCGAGGGCGCCGGCGGTGTCGCGCTCGATGACCTCGACCCGCCACAACTCGGTGCCGCTCTTGTCCACCGCGAGCACATCGCGGTTCTCTCCGGCGATCACGATCATCTCACCGTCGGATACGGCACCACCACGGATCGGGCCGTCCACCTGGCGCTGCCAGACCAGCCCGCCGTTGCGCAGGTGGTACGCCGTGACCACGCCATCGGCGTCGCCCACCACGACCAGGTTGTCCTCCTCGAGGACGAGGGGGAACCCGAAGGTGGCCACCCCGAGTGCCTCCTCCCAGATGAGGCTGCCGTCGGTGGCGTCGATGCCCCACACCCGGCCTTCGTCGCCGGTGGCGACGATGATCCCGTTCCCGTATCCGAGACCGTTCACGTCGAGGGTGGCCCCGAAGAACCACTCCTGGCGCCCGGTGTGGAGGTTGTAGGCGTACACCCCGTCGCGGGCATCCTCGGTGCCCTGGGCGCGGCCCGCGCTCCCGACGAAGACCTTGTCGCCGACGATCAAGGGGCTGTTGAGCCAGCCGGCGATCCCCATATAGATGCGCCACTTGATCTTGGGAGTCGAGATGGTGGGGGCCTGGACGCAGCCCTGATGGGTAGTCGATCCCTGCAGGGACGACCACTCGGTCAGTTCCGCTTCGCAGTCGATGGAGATCCCGGACAGCAGCAATCCAACGTCGTCGGTGGCCGCCCCGGAGGGCAGGAGCACGGTCGGGATGGTGGCGTCCTCGAGGGTGAGGACTCCGCCCGCGTCGCTGTTGTCGTCGCGGAATGCGAACCACCACACCGAGACGACGACGAACCCCACCACCAGGGCAGGGATCACGAAGAGCCGCAACGCGACCCGGTTCTCCAGGCCGACGAAGTCCCGGTTGCGGCGACGCGGTGGCCCGAGAAAGCTGACGTATTCGGTGTTGCGGGCCATGCGGACAGAAGGGTAGAGGGGGTAGCCGGATACCGGTCATCGGATACCAGGTGCCGGTGAGACGGTCGCCATGGAATCACTCCCCCCTTGTGGGGGAGTCGACCGGGCGCAGCCCGGTCGGTGGGGGGTGTGGCTGATACCCGAGGCCAGGCCGGTAGCTGGCAGCTGGCAGCTGGCAGAGGGCACATATGCGTCTTGCTGTCGGCTGTCGGCTGTTGGCTGTCGGCTTGCGTTCCGCCAGCGTGCTCGGCCGCGGGCGCGCATAGTCTCTCCCCATGATCACCAACGCCGAGGTGGCCTCGCACCTCGCCGAACTGGCGGCGCTGACCACGCTCGACGAGGGGAGCAGCAACGCCTTCCGGGTCCGGGCCTACGAGGCCGCCGCCCGCACCGTGGAGACCCTCGACCAGCCGGTGGCCTCGATGTCGGAGAAGGAGCTCGAGGGCTTGCGCGGGGTGGGAGCGAGCACGGCCAAGAGGATCCGGGAACTGGTCGACACCGGGCGGATGGCGAAGCTCGAGGAACTGCGGGCTCGGTTCCCCGCCGAGTTCGTCGAACTGACCCGCATCCCCGGCATCGGCCCCAAGACCGCGGTGATGCTGCGCGATGAACTCGGCGTGAACGGCGTCGCCGATCTCCGGGTTGCACTCGACGCCGAGGCGCTGCGGGGCCTTCCCGGCATGGGACCCAAGACCGAAGAGAACCTCCGCACCGCACTGCAGCGGCTCGGGGTGGGCGGCAAGGAGAAGCGCACCCCGATCCTCGAGGCCACCCGGGTGGCCGGGGATGTGGTGGCGGCCCTGAGCCAGGTCCCCGGCGTGATCCGGGTGGAGCCGATGGGGAGCCTGCGGCGTTTCCGCGACACCATCGGGGACATCGACGTGATCGCCGTGTCGACGGGCGATCCCGAGGAGGTGATGCGCCGCTTCGTCGCGCTTCCCGTGGTGCGCCAGGTGGTCGGGTACGGGGCGCGCAAGTCGGCGGTGCTCAGCGCCGCCGGGATGCAGATCGATCTGCGGGTGATGGAACCCGCCCAGTTCGGCGCCGCCGCCATCTACTTCACCGGGTCGAAGGCG
>DNGH01000008.1 GCA_003486285.1 Actinomycetota bacterium | reverse complement strand
GACCATTGCCGGGCCATCCTGATGCTCGTCGATGAAGGGCAACCGGGTGAGGTCTACAACATCGGCGCCGACAACCAGCTCACCAACCTCACCTTGACAAAGCGCATTCTCGAAGCCCTAGGCAAGGATGAGTCGATGATCGAGCGCGTCACAGATCGTCCCGGTCACGACCTCAGATATGCGGTCGACTCCTCGAAGATCCGACGGCTCGGCTGGAAGCCCTTGCATGGGTTCGACGAGCACCTGGTTGCCACCATCGAGTGGTACCGGAACCGTCGCGACTGGTGGGAACCACTCCGGGAGGCAGCCCGATGAAAGGACTCGTGCTCGCTGGAGGCACTGGTTCGCGACTTCGGCCGATCACCTACTCGATGGCAAAACAGCTCGTCCCCATAGCCAACAAACCGATCATCGAGTACGGGCTCGAAGATCTCGTCGAAGCGGGCATCACCGACGTCGGCATCGTCATCTCCCCGGAGACCGGGAACGCCATCCGTGAAGCGGTGGATCGCTGTGCGGACCGGATCGGATTCCACCCCTCGTTCATCCTCCAGGACGTTCCTCGGGGTCTGGCTCACGCCCTGATGACGGCCCTCCCCTTCATCGACGGCGACGACTGCCTGATGTATCTGGGGGACAACTTGGTCAAGGGGGGCGTGGCGGACGTGGTTCGGGACTTCCAGCACGATCGTCCCAACTGCCAGATCATGCTGTCTCCCGTGGACAATCCCTCGGCCTTCGGCGTCGCCGACCTGGCACCGGATGGGTCGATACGCCAACTCGTGGAGAAGCCTGCGGTGCCCCCGTCGAACCTCGCTCTGGTCGGCGTCTACCTGTTCGATGCCACGATCGCTGAGGCCGTGCACGCCATCCAGCCCTCGCGCCGAGGTGAATACGAGATCACCGATGCCATCCAGTATCAGATCGAGAAGGGCCGTGACGTACGGGCCTCGATCGTGAGCGGATGGTGGAAGGACACCGGAACCCGCGAAGACCTGTTGGCGGCACAGCATCTCGTCATCAATGAGATGAGCCACGAGATCGAAGGTGAGCTGATCGACACCGAGGTTCGCGGCTCCCTCCACCTCGGAAAGGGTTCGCAGGTCATCGACTCCCGGATTGTCGGACCCGTGGTGATCGGCGACAACGTCCAGATCCTGCGATCCACGATCGGCCCGGAGACCTCGATCGGAGATGAATCGCAGGTCTCCGACGCGATCATCGAGTCATCGATCGTGATGGATCGCTCCGGAGTCCATGGCTGGAAGATTCGCTCGTCGCTCGTCGGCCGCGGTACCCGTCTCCACGGCGCCGCGCCCGCGGCGTTTGTCAGCATCATGCTCGGGGAGCAATCGGAGATCCTCGGCGAATGATCCTGATCACAGGTGCGAACGGGCAAGTGGGGACCGCCTTCCGCTCGCTCCTGCCGGAAGCCGCCGTTCTCACCCGGGCCGAGCTCGATCTCACGAGCGTCGGTGACATCCCCGGACGGCTCGCCGGGTTGACGCCGTCCGCGATCATCAACTGCGCCGCGTACACCGCAGTCGATCGGGCCGAAGAAGAACCCGATCTGGCCAACCAGATCAACGCCACCGCAGTGCAGGCACTCGCCGAGTACGCGGCAGGTGCCGCCATCCCCTTGGTGACATTCTCCACCGACTACGTGTTCGACGGCACCGCCACCGAGCCCTACGTGGAGTCCTCTCCCCCGCATCCGATCAATGCCTACGGACGCTCCAAGCTGGCCGGCGAGCGAGCGGCAACGCTGGCATACCCCGAGGCGCTGATCGTCAGGACCTCGTGGGTGTTCTCGGCAACGCACCGCAACTTCGTCAAGACGATCTTGTCTGCGGCGGCCGAGAGGCGGGTGCGCGTCGTGGCTGACCAGTCGGGATGCCCGACCTTCGCCCCAGACCTCGCCACCGCAACTCTGCGGGCAGTCCAGGAAGGCGTCACCGGAACGCTGCACACCACGAACTCGGGCCCAACCACGTGGTTCGAACTGGCCCGTGAGGTGTGCGCGGTTGCCGGAATCGACCCGGATCGCATCGAGCCGATCACGACCGAGGAGTTCCCGACCCGAGCGCCTCGACCCCGCTACTCGGTCCTGGGTTCCGAGCGCCGCGCCGGTCTCGGCCTGCCCGAGCTGCGCCCCTGGCGCGACGCGCTCAGGGTTGCGCTGGGATCATCGGTCGGGGCCTGATCAGCGCGGCACCGCTCAGGCCGACCAGGGCGCCGGCTTCGGCGAGGCAGAAGGCGAGCACGACGCGGAAGGCCGGCTCCCCCGGAACCACTGCGATCGTCAGCGCCGCGAGTGCCACCGCGGCGAGCCACACCATCGCCAGGCGGTCGGTGCGCCCTCGGGCGACGAGGATCTGCGTCGTGACCAGGCCCGCCATGCCCGCGAGCACGCCGGCTGCGGCCAGACCTGCCAGCCAGGCGTCCGGCCGGAACTCGGCTCCATAGAGCAACGCGACGGTCCACGGACCGAGCACCGCCCCGAGCAGGCCAACGACGACGGCGGCGGTGAGGCCCCCGGCCAACAGCCGCACCACCCAGCGATCCAGCGGTCGATCGTCACCGGAGGCGGCACGCCGGGTTGCCATCGGGAGGATCCGTGCCACGAGGTTGTAGGAGGCACTCATGGGCCCCCGAAAGAGAGTCGTGGTCACGAAGAACACGCTGATCGACGCCGACGCCGCTCCCAGAGCGCCAACCACCAGGGGCCCCGCGGCGAGGACCGTCTGCGACGCGGCCGTCGCCACCACGTAGGCCGTGACGAACCGGAGATCCTGGCCGAGCACTCCGTCAGGCGAGCCCTCCCGTGCGGGGGCCACGCGGAACGGTCGCACCGCGAACACCACGACCGGCGACACCACCAGGGCCCACGACAGTGCCACCGGGCCCCAACCCATCAACGCCACGACGATGGCCCCGGTCAGCTTGGCGGCCGCATCGAGGACAACGACGGTGCCGTAGGCGGCAAAACGGTGCGAGCCGGCAAGGTGGCCCCGGCCGAGGGCGAGAACGCCGTGACCCACGAACATCAGCGCAGCCACCGGGATGAACCCGGCGTCACCCGCAAGGAGCGAATCCCGAGCCAGCACCGCAAACGCCGTGGTGAGAACTGAGGCTCCCCCGATGATCGCAATGACGCTCACCGGTGCCCCGGCGAACGGGCCAACCGAATTCGGCGACAGCACCCTCCGCCGAATCACCATTTGCTCCAGCGGGAGCAGGAACACTGTGAACCCGAGAAACAGCACCGTCCACATGACGGACACCGGAGCGAACCCCTCCGGGCCCAGGACGCGACCGCCGATGACCTGAAACGCGTAGGCCTCGATCGCGCTGAACGCGGTCCCGACGACCATCATCGTCGTACCGGTGCGCAGCGCGCGCCTGACCGCGTCGGAACGAGTCACCCTCGGGACGATAACCCGTCGACCTCGGCGCCAGTCTCATCGACGCTGCCGGAATTCGGCACGCGCAAGACCGTTGCCCCCACCAGGACCAGAGACATCAGGTAGATGGGGAAGGCGAAACGGAAGTCGTGCGCGGGGGTCGTAACCGCGACATTGGTGATGTGAGCCGCCAAGAGCAGGGCCGGCAGGGCCATCCCGGTCGCTCGCTTCCGCCGCACCGCCAGGGCCAATGCGACTACGACGGCCCACACCGCAAGGGCCGGTCGCCAGGTGAACCACATCCTCCCGGGGGCCTCTACCCACTTGTAGATCGCAAAGGTGAAGGAGAAGGCCCGATCCGACACGGGCCGCCTGACGATGCCGTAGTCGTTGAGGGGGATCTCGAACGGCGGACGGTGGAAATAGGCATCACCGTGCTGCCAGGGTTCCACAAGGTAGGAGGCGGCGCACCAGCGATGGCCGAGCACGGTGTCGGTGTCGCGGAGGTAGGTGGCGACCACGAGCTCGCGGAACTTCGCCGGGTCACGGACGATGATCCCCTTGTCGAATTCCGGGGAGAAGACCAGAGGCGTCGAGTCGGCGCAGTCGTAGAGACGATCCCACACCTCGATGGGTGCAATCGACGCGACGTACTCCATCTCGGCGTCGGTGAAGTTCTCCGACTCATGGACCAGCGACGCCGCGACATCGGAGATGAACACGGTCGCGGGTTGGATGGAAGCTCGCTCGACGCCGATCAGGGGATACAGGACAAGGTTGACGGCGGCGACCGACAGCACCAGGGCGCCGATGAAGCCGACCAGGGCGCCGCGTTCCCTACGGAGCCTCCACACGAGCCCGAGTCCGATGATCACGACGGTGATGAAACCGTTGTGCCGTAACAGCCATACCAAGGCGAGGGCGGTGCCAAGTCGCACCGCTGGCATGACCCGCGGCCACCTCTCGGGACGGGCAACGTAGCCAAGCAACTCCGCGAGCGCCCACACCATGGCGATGGTGAAGGGCACATCCTTGAAGAGGGCGATCGTGCTTATGCCGACGGCAGGCAGTGCTGCGATTGCGAAGACCCAGAGCGAGCCCGCCCAGGGCTTGGCTCCCAGTTCGACCAGACGACGAGCCACGACGGCCAGCACAAGGGTCATCGCCACGATCTGGACCAGCGTCACCATGCCGGGGTTGACCCAGACTCGGCTCACCAACCACATGAGCCACGTATGGAACGCGGGATGCTGGTTCGAGATGTCGAACCTCATCAGCTGGTCCCATTGGTCGGTCGAATCGGTCGATAACCAGCCGGGGAACCACCCCAACCACCAGACGGCCAGGGGGAGGAACCCGAGGAGAGCCAGAGCAAAACCCCGATCGGCGGCAGCCCAGCCTTGCCATCCGCTACGCACCGAACGGAACCTGTCGGTCGTCACCGGGCACCGAAGCCGGAGAGGACGGTCCAGACAGATCTGGCCAGTATCTGGAGATCGAGCCAGATCGACATGTGCCGCACGTAGTACAGGTCGAACGTCAACTTCTCGACGGTATCGGCGACGTCGTCGGCATAGCCATAGTTCACCTGGGCCCATCCGGTGATCCCCGGACGCACCAGCGTTCGGTACGAGAAAAAGGGGATCTCGCGCTCGAAATGGGCAGCGAAATGCGGGCGCTCGGGCCGGGGACCAACCAGGCTGAGATCACCTTTGAGCACACCCCACAGCTGGGGTATCTCGTCCATTCTGAATCGCCGCAACCACCGTCCAACCCGGGTGAGCCGGGGATCGCCCGGCGTCGCAAACCGCGGCCCGGCCTGTTCGGCATCGTCCACCATCGTGCGGAACTTGTGGAGGGTGAATGGCGAGCCGTAGCGCCCCACCCGCGTCTGGGCATAGATGGCCTTGCCGGGCGAGTCGAGACGAACCGCGACCCAGATCGGCGCCGCCAGCAGCAACCAGAGCGGAGCCGTGACGACGACCAGAACCAGATCGATGAATCGCTTCAATGGTTCGTAGTCGCTCCTGCCCACCGGAACAGCAAGCTCCCACCCCCGGGCGATGTGCACGAGTGGCAGGCGCCCGAGCTGTTCCTCGTAGAGGCTCGCCAGCGACCGCACCGGGGCTCCCGAGAGACTCCAGGTCGACACGAACTGCGCCATGTCGTCGGAAAGGACGGCCCGAAGATCGAGCACCAGGGTCGTTCTCGGGACCATATGGCGCGGCGGCGTGCCGGAAGGAAGCAGCACATCGACGATGGCGAGGTGCGGAGAGGCCTTGAGGTCGGTCACGAGACGAAAATCGTCGCTGATGATCACCACTCGCTCCGACCATGCTCCCTGTCGAAGCATCAGGCGGGCCGCCAGGGATCCGAGGAGCCACACCGACACGGTCCAGGCCAGAAACGACCGGGACCAGTACCCCCTCGAGATCACCACGCCGGCCATCGCCGTCAGCAGGGAGGTGGCCACCAGGACCATTGCCCCGGCGTAGGAGGGGCGCCGGCTTCCGGCGGGTCCCACCCGTGCGGACAGGTACAGCCCGGCCAGGAAACCCACTGCCAGGAAGCCGAGCAGTGACCAGATCGAGTCTTCGCCGTGGAGTGGGGCGTTCCAGGGGACCCAGGTGCCGAACACCCGGCGGGCGGCCACCGACGCTCCGACGGCGAGGGCGACGAAGTCCGCGGCGGCGATCGGCAGGGGGATTGGGCGGCGCATCGGGACAAGAGCATACGCCACGCTCATCGCGGACCGACCAGGCCCGATCTTGCGCCCCTCGGCATTAAAGGTGGAGGGCATTACCGTCGAAGAGCTATGGAGTCGAAGGAGCACGATGGGTAATGGTCGCCGCCTATTGACTGCCGCGGCGCTGATGGCGCTGCTGCAGCTTCCCACGGCCTTCCAGGCCGGTGCGGGCGAGACCCCCGCCGAGGGCATCGTGTATGGGGGCGTCTACTCCTCCGTGTGGGAATCCACTACGGATATCACCGCGCTGAACCAGGCGGCCGGCCAGAAGGTGACTTTCGCCGGGACCTACCACGACACCTATCAGTACAGCGACTACTACAACCCGACCGTCTACTCCAACGTCAAGACGATCCTCGACAAGGTCTGGGATGCCCACGCCACCCCGTTCGCCAACTTCTCGGTCCCGGGATCGGCGTACGCCATCGCCCACACCACCACCTGGGACGCCAAGATCAACCAGTTCGCCTCCCACGTGAAGGCGTTCCTCGACCAGGGAGGGGGCCGTTCCCTCATCCTGGCCCCGCTCCAGGAGATGAATGGCAACTGGGCGGGTCTCGCCTATGGCTGTGATCCCGTCAACTTCGAGGCGGCATATGAGAAGATTCGGACCGCTTTCACCAGCCGGGGCATGGACGAGACCAAGGTGCGCTTCGCCTTCGCCCCCAACGGGTGGACGCCCCCCGGGTGCGGCTCGATCGCCGACTACTACCCCGGCGACGGCTCTGTCGACATCATGGCGTTTTCCGCATACAACTTTGGAGCCGAGACTGCGAGCTACTGCGTCGATGGCGCCTACGGGTGGGAGACCCCCTATCAAGTGTTGAGTGGGCCGATCCAGATACTCAAGGGGATCGCCCCGCTCAAGCCCATCATCATCGCCCAGACCGCAGCCCCGCGAGTCGGGTGCGGTGCCACCGAGGCCAACGGCGGCCAGAGCGGGTGGGTGCGGGATCTCTTCGAGCTCGCTGCCGCCGACTCGAACACCGTCGGGATCGTCTGGCTCAACTACAACCACGGTCCCAATGGCCCCGGGCCGAACTACTCGGAGACCGATTGGCGCATCTGGGACGGCTCCGGGGTCGTGGCGGGTTGGCGAGACGCGATGAACATGAATTCGGGTGGTTTGGAGACCCGGTACGCGTGGCCGCTCACCGATTGGTTCCAGCCCGGCCCACTCGTGGTGAACGCTCCCCCCGGGCCTTGTCCGGCGGGTGAGGTGTGTG
>DNGH01000019.1 GCA_003486285.1 Actinomycetota bacterium | reverse complement strand
CGGTCGGTGGGGGGTATTTCCGATGGCGCGTGGGTGCTCTCGACGCGTCGTCGCCACAATCCCCCGATGAACCGCATCTCCGTCATCGGCTCCAGCGGGTCGGGCAAGACCACGGTGGCGCGCGCTCTGGCGGAGCGACTTCGTGTCCCCCACCTCGAGCTCGACGCGATCTTCCATCAGCCAGGTTGGGAGCCGCGCTCCGACGCCGAGTTCCGTGCCGAGGTGGCGGCGTTCGTCGCCGGGGAGCGGTGGGTGGTCGACGGCAACTACACCAGCCACGGTGTCGCCCAGGTGGTGTGGCCCCGCGCCGACACGATCGTGTGGCTCGACCCGCCGCGGCGAGTGGTGATGCGCCGAGTGGTGAGCCGCACCCTGCGGCGTGTCATCACCCGCGAAGAGTTGTGGAACGGCAATCGCGAGCCTTGGACCAACCTCTACAGCCGTGATCCCTACAAGAACATCATCGTGTGGGCCTGGACCCGGTTCCCCGGAGTGCGAAAGAAGTACGAGGGATTCCTCGGTTCAGAGGAGTGGGCTCATGCGCGGGTGGTGCGGTTGCGGAGTGCGCGGGAGGTGCAGGTATTCCTGGAGGCGGTCGCGGATCGCTAGGCGCCGAGCCCGGTGAGCACCGCCGCCACTTGTCCAGGATCGGTCATGATCGCCAGGTGGTGAGCGTCAAGAATGACGACCTCGCAGCCCGAAGCCGCCGCGGCGGCCACCTCATCGTCGCCCACTCGAGTAATAGGAAACTCTGAACTCTGAACTCTGAACTCTGAACTCTGAACTCTGAGATTGTGTCACCCCCACGTCGTACCTTGTGCTCATGGTTTCGTTGATGGATCGCGCTGCACAGGTGGATCTTCCCGCCTACACCGACGACCTCCTCGGTCTGCTGATGGAGAGGCGGAGGGCGATCGCCGCCGCAGAGGCGGAGTGCGCTCTGATCGTCGCCGAGCTGGTGGATCGCCAGGCGCACCTCGAGTTGGGGTTCCGGTCATCGGTGTCGTTGCTCATGGACCGTCTCGGCGTGTCGCCTGGTGTGGCGCGGGGGATGATCCGGCTCGCTGCCGCGCTGCGGGAGATGCCGTGCACCCTGGCCGCACTGGAGGTGGGGTCGATCGATCTCGGCCGGGCTCGCGTGCTGGTGGCCGCCCGCGAATCGGCACCCGAGCTGTTCGCCGCACACGAAGGCGCACTCGTGGACACCATCGCGGGACTGCCGATGTCCGATACTGCGCGCGTTCTTGATTACTGGGTGCAACAGGCTGCACCGGAGCAAGCCGAGCGCGATGCCGCCGCGGTTCATGAGCGTCGGCGCCTATTCGTCTCCGTGGTGGGGGAGATGGTCCACCTGGACGGTCGGCTGGACCCGGTGTCGGGTCAGGTGGTCATCACCGCGCTGGGCGCTCTTACGGACCCCGGCAACCTCGATCCCGCCGATACCCGCAGTCCGGCGCAGCGCCGGGCCGATGCCCTCACGGAGTTGTGTCGGGATCGTCTGGACCACGGCGATCTGCCGGCGCAACGCTCGGAGCGGCCTCATGTCGTGGTCCACGTGTCAGTCGAGGCGTTGGAGGGGCGGGCGGGCCGCCCCTGTGAGCTCGACGACACCGGGGTGATAACGCCGGAGCAGGCTCGGATGCTGGCGTGTGACGCCAAGGTGACCCGGGTGATCACCGGCCCGGGTTCGCAACCGCTGGATGTCGGACGAACCACCCGGGTGATCCCGCCGGGTATCCGGCTCGCCCTGATGGTCCGCGACGGAGGCTGCGACGTCACCGGCTGCCGGGCGCCGCGGCGCTGGAGTGACGCCCACCATGTGGTGCATTGGGCGGACGGCGGAGCCACGGCCCTCGACAACCTGGTCTTGCTATGCAGACGCCATCACCGGATGGCCCATGAGGGACGCGGCTCACCCCGGCGGGAGTGACCCGCTCACCACACCCCTGGCACCAGCCTCCAGCGCCTTGCCTGGCAGAACTCCTGGTAGTCCGGGTTGCCCGCCAGGTGGCGCTCCTCGAACCAGATCCGGATCACCTGGGTGGCTGCCGCTGCCGAGATGGCGGCGACGTTGCCGAGGGTGGGATGACTGACGACGAATCCGATGTCGGCCAGCAGGTAGGCGGCGTAGATGGGATGCCGTACGAACCGGTAGGCGCCACCGGTCTTGATGCCGCGATCGGCGGCGACGACCCCGAAGGACCGTCCCAGCGACAGCACGGCCACGAGTTGCAGGACCAGGCCCGCCACCTGGAGTGATTGGCCGATGAGGAGGTCGCTGCCCGAGGCGGTGGGGCGGAGGAAGAGAGGGAGCACGGTACCGGCCCATCCGGCGGCAAATGCCGCCAGGGACTGGTCGGAGGAGCGGGCGTCGCGGCGCACGATCGCCAGGCCGACGATGGTCGCCTGGAAGACGATGAGCAGGCCGATGCTGAGCCGGGGTTGCTCGAGCAGCGACGCTCCATTGGCGACGACGAACAGGGCGAAGAGCCCGGCCAGGCCGGCGTTGGACAGCGTCGGGCGCCACCGCACCCGCGGTGGCGACAGGGCCTGGGAGCGGGTGGGGGCCGCCATCCCCACTCATCGGCGCCGCTCACCCCCTTCTTCAGCGCTGCGGCGTGTAGCATCCGGCCCCGCCTTCCACCAGATCGACCAGAACCGCACGCCAGGAGCCAGCCATGATCACCGCATTCAGGACCCGATTCGCCGGATTGGCCCTCCTCGCCCTTGTGGTCATCGCCTGCGGAGGCGACTCGGCCAGTGACGCGCCCACGGTGACGCTGCGGATCCACGCCGGGACGGTCGAAGTCCAGGAGGGACCCACCGCCGCGTTCGCTCCTGCCTCCGACGGCCAGATCCTCACGGAGGGCGACACGGTGCGCACCGGGACCGACGGGCGGGCCACTGTCGAGTGGTTCGACGGGAGCGTCACCCGCCTCGACTTCGGCACGGTGTTCCGCATCGCCGACCTCACGTCCGCCGGCTTGACCGGGGGCAGTCGGGTCGAGGCCGAGCAGACTGCGGGCACCACCTTCAACCGGGTGATCGCGCTGACGGAGACCGGCAGCCGCTTCTCGGTCGCGACCCCCACTGCGACGGCGGCGGTTCAAGGGACCACCTTCATCGTCATCAACAACCCCGACGGTTCGACGACGGTCGCGGTCATCGACGGCGCGGTCGTGGTCACCACTGCGACGGGCGCGGAGGTGGTGGTGGAGGCAGGGTCGATGGTCACGGTCGATGCCGCCGGCGGCGTCTCCGGCCCGTCGCCCATCCCCGAGGAGGTGCTGGGCGGCGAATGGATCCGCTACAACGAGGCATGCGACGCCGGCGATTGTTCGGTCGCGGCCGTGGCCTCCGTCGAGATCTCTCCCGCCGACGCCACCATCAACCTCGGCGAGTCGCAGGCGTACACCGCCGAGGGCTTCGACGCCGCCGGTGCGTCGGTGGGCTTGATCCCGGCCACCTACGCCATCGACGGCGTTCCCTGCGCCGGAGCCACCTGCACCCCCTTGGAGCCCGGCGACTACACCGTCACCGGCACCCATGCAGGGTTGACCGCCACCGCCAACCTCATCGTGCTCGCCACCGGGGACATCCAGGTGACGCTCGACTGGGACGCCGCGGTCGACCTCGACCTGTGGGTTACCGACCCCTCGGGCGAGACCATCATGTACGACTACCCGCTTGCCACGTCGGGTGGGCGCCTCGACCGCGACGCCTATCCCGACTGCGACTTCACCGAGGTGCCGCCGGAGAACACGGTGTGGGATGAGAACGCGCCTTCGGGGGAGTACCAGGTCACGGTCCACGTCTACGACATGTGTGGTGCGAGCGCGGTGGCCTTCGAACTGACCGTTGCGATCGGCGGCGAGGTGGTCCTCGTCGTCGACGACGTGGTTCTCACCAACACCGACGACATCCACGAGGTGACCTTCGAGAAGCCCTAGGTACCGCCGAGTCTGCAGCGCAACCTAAGGTGGCTGCATGGCGAAGCTGAGCGACAGCGAGCGCAAGAACCTCCCCGATTCGGCCTTTGCCTACGTCGACTCCAAGGGCGCACGGCGGCTCCCCATCTACGACGAGCCGCACGTCCGCAACGCCCTGGCCCGGTTCGACCAGGTCAAGTTCGAGTCCGAGGCGGCTCGGGACAAGGCGCGCAAGCGCCTGCTGCAGGCGGCGAAGAAGCACGGGATCGTCCCGGTGGGGTTCGTCACCGCCCAGCTGGAGACCGAGCGGGTCCGGATCTCCGCTGCGGCAGGCTCACTGCCCAGCGGGTTCCTCACCCTGCTCTTCACCGACATCGAGAACTCGACGATCCACCTTCACCGCCTCGGCGCCGACTACGCCCGCCTGTTGCAGAAGGTGCGGCGCACCATCCGCACTGCGGTGGTCAAGACTGGGGGCCAGCCCGTCGAACTGCGCGCCGACGAGGTGTTCGTGGTGTTCGAGGATGCGGCGGCGGCCGTCGCCGGCGCGGTGGCGTTGCAGCGTGCCCTACTCGCCGCCACGTGGCCGCGTGGCTCCGAGGTGCGGGTGCGGGCGGGCCTGCACAGCGGCGCGGTGACCCTCACCGACGGCGGCTATGTAGGCATCCCGGTGCACACCGCGGCCCGGGTGGCGGCGGCGGCGCACGGTGGGCAGATCCTGGTCAGCGGGGAGTGTCGCCACGCCGCGGGCAACCCGGGTGGCGGCATGAGATTCCGCAGTCTCGGGGGGTACCGCTTTGCCGGTTTCTCCGAGCCGATCTCGGTGTACCAGGTCGAGGCCGAGGGGTTGATGACAGACTTCCCCCGGCCCCGTACCGGCACCCGGGTGCGCCCCAAGGGGTGAGGGCTGCCCGGTCTGCCTACGCCTACGGCGCCATCCGTGGCAGGCTGGAGGGTGACGAAAGAGAGGCGGCATGGACGTACCCGAAGGACTCAAGGGCACCTACGACGCGATCACGGTGCACCGGGTCTATGGCGACCCGATCGAACGCGACGGGGTGCTGATCATCCCGGCGGCGGCGGTGAAGGGCGGACTGGGATACGGGAGCGGCAACGACGGTGAGGGGATCCAGGGTGGCGGCGGCGGATCGGGGATCAGTGCCCGACCGGTCGGGGTCTACAAGATCGCCGACGGCAAGGTCACCTGGGAGCCGGCGATGGAC
>DNGH01000236.1 GCA_003486285.1 Actinomycetota bacterium | reverse complement strand
TCTCCCCCCGAAGGGGGGAGTGGCCCGAAGGGCCGAGGGGGGTTTCCCACCCCCAGCAGCCCCTCTGACTCTCGACTCTGAACTCTGAACTCTCAACTCCTACCTCCCAGTTTCCCCACAACTCCCACCCGCGAGTAGCGTTCCAGTATTCGGTTATCTGAAGGGCCCATGGGACGCCGACTCGGCCGACCGCTGATGCTCCTCACCGGCCTCGTGCTGGTTCTCGCCGCATGCGGTGACGACACCGCCGAGACCACCACCACGGCCACGACGCTCCCGATCGAGACCACCACCACGGTCGCCGAGACCACCACCACGACCACGACGACCACCCTCCCGCCCGGTGGCCCCCCGCTGATCGCCGAGGGAGACAAGAACGAGACCGTGGCCGCATTCCAGTGGCTGCTCGTCTGCGGGGGCCACGGCACCCTCACCCCCGACGGCAACTATGGACCCACCACCGATGCGATCCTGCAGGCGGCGCTCACCGCCCTCGGCTTTGCGGTGCCCGACGACGACGCCTTCGCCGCCCTGTCGCGCGACTGCGCCGACGACCGTCCGATCGTCTTCGACGGCGACGATCCGTTGATCGTCGTGGGGAATGCCGCCCCGGGCGACCCCGAGGTGTACACCCTCCCCCTCGAGTTCGACAGCGCACTCAGCGTCGGAGTCGAGCCGCCCTCGGGGGTCACCGTGACGCTGCTCGATGCCAGCGACGCCCCTGTCGAACCGTACGCCGACACCAACACGTGGCCGATCGGCACCACCGGGGCATTCTCGCTCGTCGTCACCGCCGACCTGGAGCCGACCACCTTCACCCTGACCATCTCGGTCGGTGAGGACGCCGAGGGGGTGGCCGACTGGCTGCTCACCACCACCGGGATCACCTATAAGGACACGCCCAAGCTCACCATCGGCGGCTCCTCCCCGGGGATCATCGACAAGATCTTCGAGTACCTCGGCCACGGAGTGCGCGGCGGTGAGGAGTTCGACACCGGATGGGACTCCCCCAGCCAGCCCGACGTCCGCGGCATCTCCATCGAGGGGTTCCGCTTCCTGTTCTTCGGTCCCGAGCCAGGGCATCTGGCCCGGATCCGGGTGCTGGCCCCCACCACCGACACCGACGGCGACCCGCGGCCGGAGTTCTACGTGACCACCCCGCAGGGCATCGGCCCCGGCCACACCAGATCCGCACTGCTGACGGTCTACCCGGGAGTGACCTCGGGGAAGAACAGCGATGGCGAGTACTTCTACCGACTCACCAACAGCGGTGGCGAGTTGTGCTTCTACTTCGGCACCACCCAGCCGACCGACACCTCTCCGATCCTGGAGATGTCGACGATGTGCCGAGCGTAGGCGAGGCAGCGGATTAGGAGGGGGTTCACGTCCTCCCTCGGGGACGTGGGCCCGAAGGGCCGGACGGGTTTCGCTTCCTCCTCCGAAGGGGGAGGTGGCCCGAAGGGTCGGGCGGGGATTTCCCACCTACCGTCCTACTCAGCAGGCGTAGCCACCTGTTCCCACACCCAAGGACGCCACCAGCGCCCCTCCCGGTGGCTGGGTGCCCAGCACCGGGTGCGGGTTGAACATGCCATAGGCGTACCCGAACGCCTCGTGGTACCACAGGCCGAAGTAGGTGCTCTCGAACCCGGCCCCTATCCCCTGCAGGTAGGTCCAAGTCGAGCCCGGGCGAATCCCACCGACGAAGTACAGCCACGACGGCAAGTCGTCAATGTCGGAGACGTACCAACCCGTGAACCGCGCTGCACCGCCGCCGTGATCGCTGAAGATGGCGGTGAAACCGCCCCAGGTCATCTTGAACCACTGCTGGGCATCACACGGGCCGGCGTACCAACCAGTGCTGCTCTCCGGGGTCCCGAGGATCGCCTCGAGATCGTCCATCGCCTGCTCGTAGGGCCGGTCGATCGGCACGGGCCCGACCCCGGTGGCCGAGGCCATCACGATGTTGGAGTCGCCGGCGGAGACATCGTGGAGCAGCGCCACCGTCTGCGGTCCGGCGATGCCGTCACGGCTCAGCCGGTAGTCACGCTGGAAGTTGCGCACCGCGTTCTGCGTGCTGCTGCCGTAGGTGCCCGACGCCGGGCCGTTCAAGTAGTCGAGCGCGATGAGGTCGGCCTGCAGCGCCTCCACCCCCTCCCCGGTGTCGCCCGGGCGGTAGACGCCGTCATCGGACAGCAGACCGCACTCGAGGGTGGCGGCGAGGGTGCATTCGACCTCACCTTGGTACGCCGCCGGGGCGTCCGTCAGCATCAGGTCGAACACGCTCACCAGGGCGATGAAGTGCGCCTGGCCGGTCCAATCGAACTGGGTGACCGTGAGCTGTAATACCGGTGGTCCCTCGGGGCGGCGCGCGGAGTAGTCGCCGGTCGTCTCCAGGAATGCCAGCACCTCGTCGTCAGCGAGCGTTGCCGTCGCCGACCACCCCTCGATGCCGGAGGTGTAGAGCGTGACCCCGGCCGGGGCGACATCACCCGACCAGTTGTCCACCCACACCCCCACCAGCCTTTGATCGTCACCGATCCCGGTCGTCGTCGGCGCCGGGTCGAGGTCACCGATGGCGAGGCGATCCACCTCCGGATTCGGTCCGGTCAGCGAGTCCGCCGAGAGCAGGAAGGGGCCGCCCTCCGCGGGGGCCATCTCGTGGTAGCCGCTGTCGAGCAGCGGATCCTCGACCGCCAGTCCGATGAGGGCGGCGAGCGGGTCCTGATCCACGACCGCGGTCGTGGTGGTCGTGGCAGCAACCGTGGTCGTCGTCGAGACCGGCGCCGTGGTGGTGGAGGAGGAGGTGGTGGCAGCCGTGCCGCCACCACAGGCGGAGGCGAACAACAGCCAAGCCAGAATCGATGCGCCCCCGCGAGTGGTCATAGGCGCCACACCCTAACAACCGACGACGCGGCCCGCCGAGTGAGAGACAACACTGCGTTTACCGTGATGTCGCAGCCCGATGCTTACCTCAACCCGATGCGCTCCCCACGGGAAGTCACGGCGACGAACTCAGCGATGCGGCGCGCTCGGATGTCGGCGCGCTTGGCGCTGTTGACTGAAGATCAGACCATCGAGTGTCGCCGCGGCAAACGGCAGCTGCTCGGCCCGCCCGGCGCCCGTCACCCCTCCCCCGGCCCGGCGTACCATGGCGACCGACACGGCCGAGCTCAGAAGGGGGCGTGTCATGGCTACTCAAATGTATCAATGGACAGGCCGCTGCGGACCCTTGGATCTAGAGGTCTCGGACACCACGTTCCAGCCCTCCACGATCTCGGTGCTCCTCGCCGACGCCCTCGAGGTGAATCCCGGCGACGCCGTCATCGACATCGGATGCGGCTCCGGCATCTTGTCGATCATCGCCGCCAAGTTGGGGGCGGGCCGCGTGATCGGCATCGACTCCGCCCCCGACGTCGTCGAGGTGGCGACCCGCAATGCCACCCGCCACGGCGTCGCCGACGCCGTCACCTTCCTCCGGGGTGATCTGTTCGACCCCCTGCCCGCCGAGGTCGAAGCCGACGTCATCATCGGTGACGTCTCCGGCATCCCCGATGCCATTGCCGAGGAGAGCGGTTGGTTCCCCAGCCGCGCCGGCGGCGGCCCGAGAGGCTCGGAACTCCCCATCCGCATGTTGCGCGCCGCCCGCGAGCGCCTACGCGCCGGCGGCCGGCTCTTCCTCCCCACCGGAACCCTGCAGGACGAGAACGCCATCCTCCGCACCGCCCGCAGCCTCTACGGCAAGGTCACCCAACTCGCCGAGCGCCGCATCCCGCTGCCCAGAGCTCTCGCCGAAACCACCGCGATGGTGCAACTCGCCGCCGAGAAGACGGTGCAGTTGAGCGAGAAGGGCTCGCGGTTGTTGTGGACGGCGCGAGTGTGGGAGTGCCGGGTGGGGTGAGCGCGCTCCCCCTTGAGGGGAACCCGACCGGCGCAGCCAGTCGGTTCCGGACATCACTCCCCCCTTGTGGGGGAGCCGACCG
>DNGH01000007.1 GCA_003486285.1 Actinomycetota bacterium | reverse complement strand
GCACCGGCCGCGGCGCGCTCGGCGTCGGGGGCGTCCACCCAGGCGGCAAAGTCGGCCGGCGCCAGATCGGGGAAGGTGAGGAGCAGGTTGGTCATGTCCCCCTTGGGGTCCAGGATCAGCGCGGGAATCCCTTGCGTCAGAGCCTCTTCGAGGAAGATCGTGCCCAACCCGGTCTTGCCCGAACCGGTCATGCCCACGATCACGCCGTGGGTCACCAGGTGGCCGGCGTCGTATTCGACGCGCTCCCCGCTGCGCTTCCCGTTCTTGGGGTCGATGGTCTCGCCGAGGAAGAACGCGGTGTCCGCCATGACCCGGAGTGTACGGGGCGTGGCTACCGGGCTATGAGCCGAGTCCCTCGAGGAAGGCGCGCAGGATCGCCCGATACGCCTCCGGATCCTCGTTCCAGGCCCTGACGTGGCCGGTGTCGTCCAGGGCGTGGAACTCGACCAGGTCGGGCCGGGCCGCGGCGAGGGCCGCGCCGACGGCGAAGGGCACCGTGGTGTCGTCTCTCCCGTGGAACACGAGCATCGGGGCCGTCAGGTCGTCGGCGCGGGCCACGTAGTCCACGGTGTCGAAGTCGATCCCGGTGCGCATGGTGGTGAAGACGCGGCCGACGGCGAGGAAGGAGTCCCCGATCGGCCCCCCGATCGGGAGCGCCTCACCGGAGCGGAGGTCGATGGCGTGGCGCAGGTCGGCGTTGGCGGCCTCGAGGACCACTCCGGCCACCGGGGCCGCGGGCTCCTCCAACAGATAGGACAGCACCAGCGCCCCACCCATGCTGGCCCCGTACAGGACGACATCGGTGGCCCCCTGCGTCGTGGCGTACTCGACGGCGGCGGCGACATCCTCCCACTCCTCCTGGCCGGCCAGGATCAGCGCCCCTTCAGTCGCGGGTGCCCCGGGGTCGTTGCGATAGGAGACGATCAGCGTGGGCATGCCCAGCTCCCGGGTGGAGTCCAGCATGCGAAGGAACTCGCGCGGTGCCGCCCCGAGGCCGTGCACGGCGACGATCCAGCGCGTCCCGGTACCGGGTACGAACCAGGCGCTCAGGTCGCCGTCGGGGCCGGGGTAGGAGACCTTCGCGAAGTCCAGCCCCAGGCTCGTCGGGTCACCGGGGAAGGCGAAGCCGTCGAGGTCGGCGATGGAGGCACCGACCGGAGGCGGGGTCCCCTCGAGGAGGGTGAAGGGACGCGTCTCGATGGTTCCCGCGCCGGTGGCGGGGCCGACCCGGGCATAGCCCCCCTCCCAGCGCAGTCCCATCACGGCGTCGCGGTCCTCGGCGGCACGGGAGTAGTCGGACACGTCGAGAGTGATCGAACCCGCAGACAGTTCCACGATGTCGATCTCGTGGCCGACCTCGGGGTCGGTGACCTCGATGCCGGCGATGATCTCGCCGGAGACGTACCAGCCGACGCCGACGTAGAAGACTCCCAGGAGCAGGACCAGCCACATCACCAGGCGTCGCATCCAACGGCGGGGCCTGACGGGAGCGACCGGCGCCCTTCCGAACATCTTGGCTCCCTAGGTAGGCCGTTGCAGCGTACGCCTACCCGCCGAGCCGTTGGGAGATATCCGCCACCGCCTCCTCCACCGTGTCCACGGTGGTGACCAGGTTGCGGTCCGCCCCGAGGGTGGCGGCGAGGTGATCGACCAGAGCCATCCAGGCCCGGCCCACCGTCACCAGCGGCTTGGGGGTGCCGTCACTGAACCGGGAGACGAAGGCCAGGTTCCACGCCGCCACCAATTCGGTGAGCGTGCCCAGGCTTCCGGGCAGGGTGATGGCGGCGGCGCTGAGGTGGGTCATGTCGTGGATGCGATCGAGGAGATGCGGGGCGGGTCGTTCGTGGGTGACGAACGCGTTGGCGCCGGGGCGGTCGGAAAACACCGCCGGGGCGGTGACTCCGATGACGGTTCCACCGCGCTCCTGGGCGCCCCGCGACACCGCCTCCATCACACCGGCGTAACCCCCGGTCATCACCACGAAGCCGGCGGCGGCGAGCAACTCACCGCAGCGCATCCCCTGCTCGTACAACCCGTCGCCGGGGTGGGCCTGGGCGGAGCCGAAGACGGAGATGGTGTGTGGCATGACAGGCGCCGAGAGTAGTTGCGCGTAGTCAGAGCGAGGTTGGCGCTGACCGGTTACCGGTTACCGGATACCGGTCGATCTCCTGGATCGGGTAACGGGTAACCGGCAACGGGTAACGAACCGGTGACAGGCATGTGGCAACGGATGTACCGTTGCCTCGATGCCCTATCGCACCATCATCGAGCCGTTCCGGATCCACTCGGTGCAGGGCATCGCCTTCCCCACCACCGAGGAACGCCAGGCGGCCCTGGAGCGGGCGGGATACAACCTGTTCGGGCTGCACGCCGACGAGGTGATCATCGACCTCCTCACCGACTCGGGCACCGGTTCGATGTCGGCCGAACAGTGGGCGGCGATGATGGTGGGTGACGAGTCCTATGCCGGCAGCCGTTCGTTCTACCGCTTCGCCGACACCGTGATTCGCCTCACCGGCCTGCCCGAGGTGATCCCGGTGCACCAGGGACGCGCCGCGGAGCGAATCCTGTTCTCCCTGGTGGCGGGGCCGGGAAAGGTGATCCCCAACAACACCCACTTCGACA